>JAOZPM010000031.1:0-4334 GCA_029932765.1 Bacteroidales bacterium
ATAGCATTTAATAAAAAATGTACCGAAGCGCGGCAACTTTCCTTACTTTTGCAATATATATTAAGTCAATATTGAAAGATGAATATTCTATTAATAAATCACTACGCAGGAACCATTGATTATGGTATGGAATTCCGACCATATTACCTTGCCAAGGAATGGGTGAAACAGGGTCATAATGTTGTTATTATTGCAGCATCTTTTTCTCATTTGCGTCGTAAAAATCCTGAAATATCATCAGATATGCAGGAGGAAATTATTGATGGGATTAAATATTTATGGGTTAAAACTCCCACTTATGAAGGAAATGGTGTAGGAAGGATTAAGAATATGTTTTCTTTTATAAGTAAGCTATCTTCCAAAGCAAAATATATTGCAGATAATTATAAGCCTGATGTAGTAATTGCATCATCTACTTATCCTAGCGACAATTATATTGCTCGTAGAATTAGTAAATCATCTGATGCTAAATATATATGGGAGGTTAATGATTTATGGCCTCTTTCGCCTATGGAATTAGGTGGGATGTCTAAGTATCATCCTTTTATTATGTTAATGAAACATGGTGAATTATTTAGTTATAGGAATGTGGATGCTGTTATTTCGCTTTTACCAAACACATTGCCATATATGCAATCGCAGGGCTTAGCTCCCGAAAAATGGCATTATATTCCCAATGGAATAGTTATAGAAGATTGGGATAAGTCAGAGCAGATTCCTAAAGAATATTCTGAGATTTTCAGCAACCTACGTAAAGACGGTAAAACGATATTGGGCTATACCGGTGGTCATGCTATTTCTAATTCACTATCAACAATAATTGATGCGGCAATTCTTCTAAAGGATAATGCAGATTATCATTTTGTTTTTATTGGCGATGGTCAGGAGAAAAAGAACTTGATTGATAAAGCAAAGGGTTTGAATAATATAACCTTCTTGCCACCAGTTTCTAAAAGCCAAATTCCTAATATATTATCACAGATGGATATTTTGCTAATCACTTGGAATAAGAGTTCTATTTATAGATTTGGCATAAGTCCCAATAAGATATTTGATTATATGATGGCGCAAAAGCCAATTATTCATGCCACCGATGCTCCCAACAAATTTGTGGATACTGCAGAATGTGGAATTGCAATTGAGCCTGAAAATCCTGAAGAAATTATTAAAGCAATAGATATACTTAAGCATAAAAGTAGAGAGGAATTGGATATTATGGGAGAAAATGCCAAAAAATATATTCTTGAAAATCACGACTATAAGGTTCTTGCTGCTAATTTTGTAGACATCATAAAGAACATCTCATAAATACTAAAGTAATTCAAATAATCTAATATACTGATAAATAGAATATTCTATAGCATAATAATACTATATGATAATTAAAATAACGAATAGTAATACTATTATAAATAGAAAATCAAATAAAGTGATACAATAATACTTATATTTATAATAAAGTCGTATTATATATATTTATTGTATTTTTGTAAAATGTTTTTACGAAATAAATATCCTGAGCTAGAAAAAGCTATACAAATAAGGCAAATAATTGCTATTACGGGTTTGCGTCGTATAGGCAAAACTACTGCTCTTAAGTATTTATACGAAAAGATAGAAGATACAAATAAGCTATTTCTTGATTTAGAGAAACTAGAGAATAGGGATATTTTCAATACTTCGAGCTACGATAATATTATTCAATCTTTGGAGATAGAAGGAGTGGATTTTGATAAGAAAGCCTATATATTTCTTGATGAAATACAGCTAATTAAGAATATAGCAAGTTTCATGAAGTATATTTATGATAACTATAATGTTAAATTTGTAGTTAGTGGTTCAAGTTCGTATTATATGAAAGGTGCTTTTACGGAGAGCCTTGCTGGCAGAAAAAGAATTTTTGAACTTTGGCCTCTAGATTTCAAGGAATTTCTTATTTTTAAAGGCGTTAATACAAAACTTCCTAAATTTGGCTTCGATTTTACGAATCAGCATTTTATTTCAAAGTATAATTCACTATACCGTGAGTATATACAGTTTGGAGGCTTCCCGGAAGTAGTGTTGGAAAAAGATAGAGCAGAAAAGGTAGAGCTATTAAAAGATATTACTAATTCATATTTAAAGTTTGACATATTATTTCTGTCAGATTTTACCAATGTTGATGAATTGTATAAGCTAATAAAGCTGCTTAGTGCTAGGGTTGGAAGCAAGATTGATTATACTAAACTATCTAATATTAGTGGTATAAGTAGAAAAAAAGTAAAGGATTATCTTTTGTTTTTAGAAAACACTTACTTTATAAAACTAGTTAAGCCTTTTGTAAAAAATGCTGATCGCGAAATAGCATTACAGCAGAAGTTGTATTTTACTGATAATGGAATTCTTAATACTTTTTCTAATATAACTAGTGGCGCTAATTTTGAAAATGCCATAGCTAATCAGCTATCATTGATAGGTGAGATTAAGTATTATGCCAAACGTACAGGGCAAGAGATAGATTTTATTTTGGATGAAAATATTGCTATTGAGGTGGAAGAAACGCCAACTGCTAGTGATTATAAAACTTTGCAACGTAGAGCAAATAGTATTGATATTAGTAAAATAGCTTTAGTGGGCTTACAAACTCCAGGAAGTGGTTTCCTCAACTTTTTGTATGGGGGTGCTATTTATTAGAAATAAGACTGTTGTTTAAGCCAATATTTTAATCATAAAATATGTCAGTAAACTGTAAATGGTAAAGAATAAATAGCCATTATTATTCTACATTATTTTTACAGCATACTGACCCATTAAATGCTGATTATATATTTTGATCTCCTATTAACAAAAATTGGCAGAAGAGTATCAGTTTACCTTATATTTGCATTATTATAAAATTAAAAAAAACGAATTGTTTAAAAAAGATTCCATATATAAAAACTTAAGTATTCTAATTAGTGGAACCGTATTAGCACAGGTTGTACCTATTGCGTTGCAGCCAATTCTAAAGCGTGTTTTTACTCCTGAAGATTTTGGAGTTTTCGATATTTATCTGAAAATACTAGGAATCCTTTTCGTGGTTTTTGCTCTTAAATATGATATGGGAGTTATTTTGCCGAAAAATAAAATTAAGGCACAAATAATTCTTCTTATTTCAGTGTTGTCAGCTTTATTCTTTACCATTATTACTTTTTTGGTAATAGTGCTTTTTAAGGATTCTATTATTAACTATTTAGACATTAACCCTAGATACTCATCCACCTTATATTTATTGCCATTTAGCACCTTATTCTATTCTCTTTACAATTCCATAAACTATTTCCTTATTCGAGAAAAGAAGTTTTTGGCATCATCACTAAGTAAGGTTAGTAGGCGCGGAGTAGAGGGAGCGGTGCAAATTGGTATGGGAGTTGGCTTTGGCCCGGCTTTAAAGTCATCAGGCTTATTTGTGGGTGATTTGCTTGGTAATATTGCTTATTTTATTACTGCCTATTTTCAGAGTTTTAAAGGTATTAGTATAGATAAGCGTTTCTTTAATTTTAGATTAATGAAGCATATTGCCAAAGAATATATTGATTTGCCAAAATATAATCTTTTACCAGAATTACTAAATAGCTTCTTCACGGCATCTCTTACTTTTATAGTTTTATCAAAGTTCAGTATCGAGGATGTGGGTTATTTGGAAGCTACTCAAAGACTTCTTGCCGTTCCTGCAGCTTTTGTTTCAGTATCATTAGGGCAGGTAGTATTGCAACGAGTTTCTGAAAACGTGAGTAAGAAAGCTAAAATAATTCCTGATCTTAAGCTATTAGTACTTATGATGACTGCAATAGCTGTGGCATTTACTGTATTTATAGCTTTTCTAGGACCCATAAGTTTTAAAATATTTCTAGGCGATGCATTCGAAAAATCCGGTGTTTACGCTCAATATTTAATTCTGTTTTTCTCGGTATCTTTTCTTTTTTCGCCTTTAGGACAAGTGCTTATTGCATTAAAAGAATTTAGAGCAAATGCAATATGGCAAGTTTCCAAGTTTTTTATTATTTATGCTTTATTCTTTATCCCATTTGAGTCGATCTCTTCATTCCTGATTGCATATGGAAATATTGGAGCAGGTGTTTATCTGCTTTACGGTGTAATTATATTCGTAAAAGCATATAAATACGATAGTAAGTTATGAATCGATTAATATCTCTTATTGAAAGTAATAGACTGTATGTTTATACAAGTCTTGCTATCTTTATTTTATTAAATCTGTCCTACGTATTTGATATAAGTGTTAATTTTAAAATTAGCTATATTCCTTTTCTTTTTGAATTTGTCAGACCTATTCAACGCTTGGTTTATGAAATAGC
>JAOZPM010000031.1:4344-24372 GCA_029932765.1 Bacteroidales bacterium
TGTTACTATTAAGTTTGTTAGCTTAACACTTCTTTCACTGTTTATTACACTAGCTGGTAGTTTTATAAGAAACGATTTTATAAAACTCATATGGTATGTTCTATTAATAATGCAATACTATAGCTCTGCTATTTTATTTACTTATTTACCCGATATTTCTTTCTATATAGTTGTTCAGAATATGGTTCTACTTATAGCTATTTTCTTGGCGGATTTTATAGAAATTAAGAAAATTAACCTACCGGAAATTAGCTTAGCAAATAATATTAAAGCAATATTTATATTGTCAGCAATTCTGTTTATACCATTTGTATATTATTATTGGTCCTATGTTTCATTTGATAATTTATTGTTAAATAAAAACCAAATTTACGAAACAAGGGAACTTTTTCGAAATATTAATATACCAATATTGGGTTATCTAATGTCTCCATTAAGTAGAATTTTATTCCCAATACTGATAATTTATTCCATTAGTAGTAAGAAGTATTATATCCTCATAATATCAGTAATGGCTATTGCATATTTATTTCTTTGTAGCGCTACCAAAAGTGTTCTTATTGGAGGTATAATAGCAGTTTTCTTCTATTATGGAAAACATTGGAAGGATAAGTTTAAGCTATTCTCCTTTATGATTATTTCTTTATTAGTCTTGGGCTTTATTATGTCCTTTTTCTTTAATTCTAATATGGTTACAGGGGCTTTTGTTAGGAGAGTATTTTTTATTCCTCCAAGCCTGGATAATATTTATTACCAATATTTCAATGATAATTTTACGCTATGGGCGCATAGTCCTTTTGGAAGTTTCTTTAGTGAAATAGATTTAAATAATAAAGATCTTACTATGTTTATGGGTGAGGATATTATGGGGTTTAAGGGACTTAATGCTAATATAGGAATATTGACAGAGGGTTTTATTAGTTTTGGTTATATTGGCTTAATACTTCATGCAGCAGTTTATGGGTTTGTTTTTGTTATTATTAGAAATCTAAATATTTCACCACATTATTTTGGTATTCTTTTCGCCTATATCTTTTATCTAAATTCAAGTTTATTATCCACTTTATTATTAACTCACGGATTAGTCTTTTTATTGATTATTTTTACATTCTTTTTAAGAAACAGCGCTGATGAATAAAAGTATTCTACATATTGCTAATGGATATTGGGCACGTAAGGTGTACCACGATATGGTATTGGCAATAAGCAAGTTTAGTGTTTCTCAAACAGTTTTTGTGCCAATACGAGATGTCAAGGATGCAAAAAACTATGATATTATTCGTGAGAATGTAAAAATTATATATTCCTTAGTGGTTAGTTCAATTTTTTATAGGGTGCTTTTTAATCTTAAAATTAAAAAGACAATAATTAAAATTGATAATGAAATAGATGTAAAAGACTTTGATATTATTCACGCCCACACACTTTTCTCTGATGGGGCAGTGGCTCTTCACTATTATAAAAAGTATAAAATACCTTATATCATTGCCATTAGAAATGTGGATGTTAATGAGTTTTTCAAATTTCTTATTTATTTGAGACCCTTGGGGCGCGAAATTCTTAATAATGCTAATAAAATTGTGTTTCTATCTTATTCGTATAGACAGAGGTTAATTAGCAATTATGTTTTGCCTAATGACAAAAAGTCTATAGAGGAGAAATCGATAGTAATTCCAAACGGTATAAATCACTTTTGGTTTGATAATAAAAATACTATAAGAAATAAAAAGGATAATAAGTTTACCTTAGTCTATGCTGGAGAATTTGTTCGAAATAAGAATCTTCTGAATGTTATAAAAGCAGTTAATATTCTTACGAAACAAGGGATTGATGTTCATTATAATATTGTTGGCGAAGGCCATAACGATAGTGCTGCTTATCTTAAATTGCTTAAGCAGGCGGCTAATGGCAACAACAATGTGTCTATTATAAAGGCTAGAGATAAACAAGGAATGCTTGAAGAATACAAAAAAGCAGATATCTTTGTTATGGCTTCTTATACTGAGAGTTTTGGACTTGTATATGCCGAAGCTATATCGCAAGGACTACCTGTGATATATACAAAAGGGGAAGGGTTTGATAATCATTTTGAAGACGGAAATATAGGATTCTCTGTAAATCCTCATAGCCCGGAGGATATTGCAAGAGGAATTTCCAGTATTATAGATAATTATAACGACATTCAGAAATATTCTGAAACTGCAATTGCTAATTTCAATTGGGATAAAATATCTAAAGATTATTTTGAAGTATATTCTAATATAAAACGAACATGAAAATAATTGTTTCGCATGATGTTGATCATATTACTGCTAGTGAGCACTTAAAGGGTAGTTTTATTCCTAAGTTTTTTGTTAGAAGTAAAATTGAGTTTTTATTGGGCAAAATATCGTTTAAGGAATTCAGGCTTCGCTTAAAGTACACAATGGCCAATAAGTGGAATAATATTTCTGAACTTATGGATTTCAATGAAAAACATGATGTGCCGGCTACATTTTTTATTGGGGTCAATAATGGTGTTGGCTTAGATTATAGTATTGATTTAGCTGAAAAATGGATTAAGAAGATAGTTAGTAGAGACGTTAGTTGTGGTGTGCATGGCATTGCTTACAATAATGCTGATGATGTGAAATTAGAATATGATACTTTTAAATCTATTTCGGGACTTGATGATTTTGGCATAAGAATGCATTACCTTCGTAATGATGAAAACACTTTTTCGAATTTGGCAAAGGCGGGTTATTTATTTGACTCTACCGACTATGGGATAAAAAAGCATTATAAGATAGATAGTATGCATGAGTTTCCTTTGCATATAATGGAAGGTTATGAAATGGAGGCAGGAAAAAAATGGCAATCGAAAACAACAGAAGAGGCGGTTGCTTCTACCATTATAAAAATTCAGGAAGCAGAAGATGCTAATATTGAATATTTAACTGTTCTTTTCCATGATAGATATTTCGACGATTCTTTTCTGTCTTGGAAAAACTGGTATATACAAATTATTGCATATTGCAAAAGTAAAGGATATGAATTTATTGATTATAATACTGCAGTAAAAAATCTTAATACGAAGTAAATGAAAGAGATGCTTCCAAAACTCAGTTTTATTGCTCTTATATTAGTTATAACGAGCCTTCCTACTTTTAGAAGCTTTACACCTATTCTGATTGTTCTATTCGCATTATTGACCATTATTCATGCTGTAGTAAATAATGCATTCAGAATTTCAAATAAGAAAATTATTTTTACAGGATTAGCATTCTTTATGGTTCATTTAATATCAGTTTTCTATAGCGAAAACAAGGATATTGCTTGGTTCGATATTGAAGTGAAACTATCATTAGTGTTATTCCCCTTGCTATTTTCCATAGATAATAAGGTAATTAGCAGAAATAAGAATACAATCTTAGTCATCTTTTCTTCAGTTGTTGTTTTAGTAAATATTTATCTCTTATACATTGGGATGAGCAATGCACAGATAGTGGATTATATGCATATTACGAGAGATGAGGTTTGGCGATTTTCGTCAGAATATTTTTCAAAATATATTCATCCATCATATCTGTCGATGTATAATTTGTTTGTAATATCATTTCTTATAAAGACATTGATAAATAGTAAAAGTACTTATAAGATTTTATTGATTTTCATTATTTCTTTTCTTCTTATTACAATTTTCTTATTGCAAGCAAAAGCTGGATTTCTAGCTCTTGGCATAGTGTTGTTATATATTATAGTTCTTATTTTTCTTAATATTAAAAATAGAGTTATTAAATATGTTTTGCCAATAATACTGCTAGTTGGTATAGGTTATTCTATTTCTAGAAATTATAGAATGCAATTAATGTATAATTCGGTAGTTGAGATAATAAAAACTGGAGATTCTAAAACTAGTTCTACAGGCGTTCGCTTCGAAATATGGAAGGTTACAACATCACTTATAAAGCAGAATATTATATTCGGCGTAGGGGCTGGAGATATTAAGCCTGAACTGAATAAGATGTATGCTGAAGATTCAGAATACTTAGAAGAAGCTACCGAAAGACATTTAAATGTGCATAATCAATATTTGGAAACTTGGCTTGGTCAAGGAATTATTGGTTTTGTATTATTGATGACCTTATTTGTACTGGCTCTGCAGTTGGCATTGAAAAACAAAGATAATTTATTGGCTTTGTTTATTATTATTATTATGGTAAATTTCTTTCCAGAATCCATGCTAAATAATATGCATGGCGTTGTATTCTTTAGTGTTTTCTATTATTTTCTTACCCTTGTTAATGAGGAAGACTTGAGCTATTTAGAAAGTTAATTAAAACTACCAAAGTTCCTATACAAGATAGAAACTTTGGCATATTCAGATTATCCTAATTTTTCTTTTACAATTTTTGAGACTAAACTATTGTCTGCTTTTCCAGCTAATTCTTTACTAGCCATTCCCATTACTTTTCCCATATCTTTCATAGAAGAAGCTCCAGTTTTTTCAATTATTGCAGAAATAATATTTGAAATATCCTCATCACTCATTTGTTCTGGTAAGTATTCTTCAATAATTTTTGCTTGATAGGTTTCCTCTTCATAAGCTTCGTCTCTACCTTGTTCTTTATATATTTTGGCAGATTCTTTTCGCTGCTTAATTAATTTCTGTAAAGTTTTCAACTCTAGCTCTTTAGGAACTTCAGCAAATGAAGTGTCTTTTCCTGTTTTCAATAATAGTAGTGCAGATTTTATAGCTCGTAGCGATTCTAGTTTACGCTTATCTCTAGCCATCATTGCTGCTTTGATATCTGTATTTATTGTTATTTCTAAGCTCATAGTTATGTGGGTTTTAATTGTTTTTAAAAAGCTGTTGCAATACCATTTATATTTTATTTTTTCAATAGATTGATACTTGCAAGGCTGACGCAAAATTAATTTAAATATCGCATAAGTTTTTAAAAAAAATGCCGTAATATAAGATTATTACAGCACTTTGCTTTTAGTTTTAGACTTATACTAATCTACGTTATCGTGTAGGAACGAATTGTTAGATTTAAGTCCTTCTTCCCCGCCAAGAGTATACCGACTAATAGGTGAGTTACTAGTTGATGGGTTTTCTTCTAAATTAATACCTCTACGAATATATGCAGGAGTATTCTCTAGATCCTCTAAGTCGCTAATGTTATTTAAGTTATTACTTAACGATTTAAGTTGCTGTATTCTATCATTAGCTTTCTGTTGGAATTCTCTATTTATTTCAGGAGTAGTATCTTCCCACTTCTTTTTATCAATCTCGTGCTCGTTTCTGCTTACAGTTTTTTCCTCACCATCAAGGGTGAATATTCTAACCTCTTCTGATTGGTCTTCCTTCTTAAGCTCCATTTCTGAAGTGTTTGTTTCAGTTTTAAACTTTGTTTGAGTATCAACAGAAGTTTCTGTTAGTGGAGCTTTAGTTATCAAAATCATATCCTCATCAGCAGGCTCCATCTGTTTTTGATTTTTAAGAATAGGCTCTTCTGTTGCCTTGCTTAAATCATGTATTACTTTTTTAGGTTCTCTATGAGCTTCAGTTTTTGCAGACTTTTCTACGTCACTATTAGTTTCAAAACCCGTTGCAACTACTGTTACTCTTACTGAATCTCCAAGGTCTTCCTCTGTTCCATTACCCCAAATAATATCAGCATTCATTCCTGCTTCATCTTGAATATAGTCTGTAATAGTAGCAATTTCATCCATATCAAATTCACTATTCCCTGATGCCATAAATAATAATATATTTGATGCACCATCAATATTATTATCATTTAATAATGGAGATGCTAATGCATGCTCAACAGCTTTAAGAGCTCGGTCTTCGCCTGATGCTACTCCAGTTCCCATTATTGCAACTCCAGAATTACGCATTACAGTCTTAACATCTTCAATATCCACGTTTACATAACCGGTAACTGTTATAATCTCAGCAATTCCTCGTGCTGCATCAGTTAATATATCATCGGCCTTGCCAAATGCAGCTGTTAATGTAAGATTACCATGTAACTCTCTTAGCTTATCATTAGAGATAATCAATAGTGTATCTACATTCTCACGTAATTCTTCAATTCCAGCTTCGGCTTGTAGTTTTCTTTTGCGTCCTTCAAATTTGAAAGGAATTGTTACAATACCAACAGTAAGAATACCTAATTCTCTTGCCGCTTTAGCAATAATTGGGGCTGCTCCAGTTCCGGTTCCACCACCCATTCCTGCTGTGATAAATAACATTTCTGTATTACCACCTAAAATTTCTTTTAGCTCTTCAATATTTTCGATGGCAGCATTTTTTCCTACTTCAGGAATCGCGCCAGCACCTCTACCTCCTGTTAAAGTAGCGCCTAGCTGTACTTTATTAGGAATAGGGCTTGTATCCAATGATTGAGCATCGGTGTTGCAAATAATGAAATCCACGCCATGGATTCCTTGTTTAAACATATGGTTTACAGCATTTGAGCCGCCACCACCAACTCCCACAACTTTTATCATGGAAGACATTTCTTTTGGTGCATCGAATTCTATCATAGTATTGTATTTTTACTTTGTAAATATATTGGTATTCAACGGTTGCACTATTCTTAATTTAGCCTTTTATTAACGATATATTGTTAATTAGTATGCTCTTACACCTTGTAGTTAAAAGCATAGATAGGGACTCTTATATCAAATATTGTCGAATACCGGTTTTTATAATCTAATTATCCAAATCGCTTTCGAAAAACTCTTTTCCTTTCTTAAAGAAACTGTCAAAGAAGCTTCCTTTATCTTCTCCAGTTCTATCAGCAACTTCTGGCTTATTAGCGCCTTTTACACTACTGCTTTTTATTCCGCTGATAACGAGGCCTATACCTGTGGCATATTGAGGACTACTCAATTCCTCTGGTACATTGTCGGCTAAATGCTCGTTTGGATAACCAATACGTGTATCCATACCTGTTAGGAATTCAAAAATTTGAGCAATATGTTTTAACTGAGCACCGCCACCAGTAAGTACTATTCCTCCAATAAGTTTCTTCTCAAAACCTGAATTCTTAATTTCGAAGAATACGTGTTCAACTATTTCTTCAATTCTTGCCTGAATTATGCTTGCTAGGTTTTTAAGAGTTATCTCTTTTGGAGCACGGCCTCTTAGGCCTGGAATTGATACTATCTCTTCTTCTCTGTTTTCGCTAGCAAGAGCTGATCCAAACTTAACTTTTAAAGCTTCTGCTTGATTCTTTATAATGCTACAACCTTCTTTTACATCTTCAGTAATAATGTTTCCTCCCAAAGGAATTACTGCAGTATGGCGAATTATTCCATCTTGGAAAATTGCTACATCCGTAGTTCCTCCACCAATATCTACTAAAGCAATACCTGCTTCTTTTTCTTCTTCTGATAAAACAGCTTCTGCCGATGCTAAAGGTTCTAATATTAAGTCCTCAACATTCATTCCTGACTTTACAATACATTTATTAATGTTTTTTGCAGCAGTAATTTGTCCTGTAATAATATGGAAATTAGCTTCTAAACTAATGCCAGACATACCTATTGGGTCTTTTATCCCTTGCTCTTTGTCAACAATGTATTCCTGTGGAATTACATGTATAATTTCCTCACCAGGTTGCATAACAAGTTTATGCATATCGTTTATAAGAGTATCAATGTCGTTCTGATCTACTTCATCATCCAAAGTATTTCGTACCAAATTGCCTCTATGCTGATGGCTTTTTATATGCTGGCCAGCTATGCCCACATATACATGGTCGATATGTACAGTACTTTTTAGAGAGGCTTCATCAACTGCTCTTTTAATGCTTTGTACGGTTTTTTCGATATTGGCTACTACGCCTCGGCTAACTCCAATGGATGGTGATTTGCCATAACCTAATATCTCTAGTTTACCATACTCGTTCCGACGGCCCACTATGCAGGCAATCTTTGTTGTTCCGATATCTAGACCAACAATTATTTCTGAGTTTTTCATTATTATTTAATATTTAGTGCACACTATTTGATTCTTATATTTTAAACTTATTTTCTTATATATATTCCATTTGTGATGTCCTAAGCCTTTCTTATAAAAGATTTTTAATTTCTTAAATTTTCTATCTATATTTTTGGCTTCGCCAAATTCTATGATATGGCTGCTCACTAATGGTATTAATGTATATTCTCCGTTGATATCAATATTTATTTGGGCTATTTGTAGCCCCAATAATGTATCTTTATCTAGGTATTTTGCAATTGCGAAAACATCTTTTAATAATGTATTGTCAACTATGCTATCAAGTTCTTCGGGAGTATAATTCTTAGTGTAAAAATTTATGTTTGGAATTACTCCATTACAAATAGGAACTCGTGCTGGATACTTTGTTTTTATTGGAATAATACGACCAACATCATCCAAATAGTAGTTGTTATTATCACTGTCAATTATCCTTATAATAGCTCTTCGCTGTTGTATTTGTAACTTTAGCTCAGCTTGTAGTGTGATGTATGCATTTACATTCTTAATATATGGAAGTGCAGTAAGGTCGTTTTGCAGTTCTTCTAGATTTATGTTTTCAATCTTATTTCCCTTAATACTATCGTAATGTGTTGTGATAAAATTATTAATATCTTCGTAAGTTAAGAATCTATTCAAATCATTTTTCTCACGATAATCAATACTAACATTAACCTCTGAAATAGTAGATTTAAAATAATTTTTTTGCGCAATTATTCCAACCACTATTATCGATAGAGGGATTAATATCCATACTAATATTTTCAGAATTTTGCGTACTATTTGCATAATGTTTCTGATATTTTACTTACCAATTTATTAATATCTCCTGCTCCCATCATTAAGGTTATCTCCGATGAGTTTTCCGAAATGTATTTTTCTATATTCTCTTTCGAGATCAATTTCTTGTTCTTAATGGTTATTTTATCCAATAATAATTGTGAGCTAACTCCCTCAATAGGTAGTTCTCTTGCTGGATATATATCCAATAGAACTACTTTATCAAGTTTTGATAATTCATTAGCAAAATCATTGATAAAATCTCTTGTTCGGCTAAATAAATGAGGCTGAAATATCCCCATTAACTCTTTACCATTATACATCTCTCTAGCTGCGGCTATTGCTGCTTTTATTTCTGTTGGGTGATGTGCATAGTCGTCAATAAGTATATGATTATTGCAATCGATAATTAGCTCAAACCTGCGCTTTACTCCCAAATAACTTAATATCGATTTACGAAGTTTCTCTTCCTCAATATTCAATATTTTGGCAACGGATACTGCCGCTGATGCATTTAATAAATTATGACGACCGGGCATTGATATTCTAAAATCTTTCCTATAAAAAGATGTAGAAAATTCTTGTTTACCATCTATAATTCCCTTAGGAATTAGTTGGTAAAAAATATTTTGTCCTTCACCATAATATTCTATATTTTGTTTAAAATTTTCTGGAGCATCAACATCCTCACAAAGTAATAATGTTCCACCATCTTTTATATTGTTTGCAAATTCAAAAAATGAGTGTTTTAAAGAGTCCGTATTTTCATAAATATCTAAATGATCGGCATCCATTGACGATATTATTGCAATATCGGGGTGAATATGAAGGAATGATCTATCAAATTCATCGGCTTCCACCACCATTATCTTAGCATTCTTATTTAGTATAAGATTGGAATTATAATTAGTAGCAATACCACCAATAAATGCATTAACGGCCATTCCCGACTCATTTAAAAAATGGGCGACCATACTTGTAATGGTAGTTTTGCCATGAGTGCCAGCAATGGCAATAGTGAAATAGTCTTTGGCGATTTCGCCTAATACTTCAGCGCGTTTCACCATTCTAATATTAGAGTTCCTAAATGCTATATACTCTTCTAGCTCATTTGGTATGGC
This sequence comes from Bacteroidales bacterium, assembly GCA_029932765.1. Lineage (GTDB taxonomy): Bacteria > Bacteroidota > Bacteroidia > Bacteroidales > UBA1556 > UBA6267. The sequence goes on from JAOZPM010000031.1 coordinate 14,245, forward strand.
AGGCGTGAATACCACCAAATCAATTCCCTTGATAGCTTTTGACCCCAAGTCATTATAATGTATTGATATACCTTCTTCTTCCAAGGTTTTAGTCAGCTCAGTTTTAGTTTTGTCATAACCCGAAACATTATAGTCTAGCATATTGAAATAGCGAGCTAATGCGCTCATTCCTATGCCGCCTATTCCCAAAAAATATATGTTCTTCGTATTCTCTAACATTGTTATTTTAATAATGAGTTTGCTACACTTAATATTGCCGCAGTGGCATCTTTTGTGCCTAAACCAGCTATATTATGAATTAACTTTTCTCTATCCTCCTGATTATTTACCAGATTCAAAATTTCTGGCATTAATGCCTCTTTTTGTTCACTATCTTTTACCAATATTGCGGCCTTATAAGTTACCAACGCATTAGCATTTTTAGTTTGGTGATCTTCTGCCACAAATGGTGAAGGAATTAGAATCACAGGCTTCTTAACTACGCATAATTCTGAAATAGCAATTGCTCCAGCTCTAGAAACTACTATGTCTGCCGCAGCATAAGCAAGATCCATTTTTGTAATAAATTTTGTTGCTTTTATGCCTTCTTTTCCTAAGTTTAATACAGCTTTGTCGGCTTGGTGAAAATAGTTTTTGCCAGTTTGCCAAATAAGCTGAATATTGTTGTTGTGGAACGCCTTTAAGTTTGCCTCTATAGCTTCGTTTATCGTACGTGCACCTAAGCTTCCTCCAACAACTAGCACTACAGGTTTGTCGGCTTTAAGACCAAAAAAGTCTAAAGCCTTTTCCCTTTTGTTAGCTATGTTTACTACTTCTTTTCGTATTGGGTTCCCTGAGAAATATATTTTTTCTTTAGGAAAATATTTGTCTAAATTATCATAGGCTACGCATATCTTATCTACTTTTTTTGATAGAATGATATTTGTAATTCCTGGGTAAGAATTTTGCTCTTGTATAAGTGTTGGAATTCCCATTTTTGCTGCTTGATATAGGGTAGGGCCACTTGCAAAACCACCAACGCCAATAACCAAATCTGGATTAAATCTTTTAATAATCTGTTTTGCTTTTCTCAAACTTGATAAAAGTTTAAAAGGAAAGCTTAGATTTTTTGGAGAAAGGCTTCTTTGAAATCCGCTTATCCATAGTCCTTCAATAGGATAACCTGCAGCTGGAACTTTCTCCATCTCCATTTTATTCTTTGCTCCAATAAATAATATGTCACAGTTTGGATGCGATTCTTTTAGTGCATTTGCAATAGCAATTGCTGGAAATATGTGGCCTCCACTGCCACCACCACTGATAATGAATTTTCTTTTCTTATTCATGACTATTTTCCTCCGCTGTTTCTATTTTATTTACTTCTTTACTTACACTCAATACTATTCCAATTGCAAAACTGGTAAACCATAATGATGTGCCTCCCATGGAAAGCATAGGAAGTGGCTGACCCGTAACAGGTAATATATTTACTGTTACTCCCATATTTATAAATGCCTGAAATACAAGGCTAAACATTAAGCCAATTGCCAGAAATCCTCCAAAACTTCCCGGACTTCGTATTGCTATTTGAATTGCCCGATATAGTAATGTTAGATATGCTATTAGTACCATAAAACCACCTATAAGACCATATTCTTCAATTATTATTGCATAAATAAAATCTGAATAAGGGTGTGGTAGAAAGTTTCTTTGTAAACTATTACCAGGGAGCTTTCCGAAAAGGCCACCTGTTGCAATAGCTATTTTTGATTGATCGGCTTGGTAGTTACTACCAGAGTCTTTGTTGGTAAAATTTTCAATCCTCGATTTCCATGTTTCTATCCTAGGAAGAAGATTTGGATATGTTGTAGATATTAACCATGCAAGTAAAACCATTGCAACACCAAGGGCTACTAGGCCCATAATGTATTTCATATTTATATTACCAATAAAAAGTAGAATAATACTTGTGGTAAAAAGGATTGCTGCAGTAGAAAAGTTAGCAGGAAAAATTAGTAATACAGTTAATAGAATAGGGACTATTAATGGTATAAATCCTGTCTTAAAATCTTTAATGTTCTTTTCTTTTTTGCTAAGCATCCTTGCTAAGTACATTATTAATGCAATTTTAGCTAAATCCGAAGTTTGGAAACTTAAATTTATTACAGGAATATTAATCCACCTACTAGCATCATTTAAATTAGTACCAAAAGCTAATGTGAATAGTAATAAAGGTATAGAGATAAAAAGCATTATCTGCGAAATGCGTGAATAGTATTTATAAGGAACTAGATGTGCAACAAACATTATTCCTAAGCCAAAAAGCATTAATCCACCATGTTTAAGGAAATAGAAGGATATATTTCCCCCTTGCTCACGGTATGCAAGAGAGCCTGTAGAACTCCAAACTGTCAATAAAGAAAGTATAGATAGAGCAATTACTACTATCCATATAATCTTATCGCCATATTGGTTGTTACTAAAATTTGTCCTTATATCTTTAATGTTTAACATCTCACTTATTTTATGCTATTTACTATTAGAGGTCTTGTACTGCACGAATAAATTTATCACCTCTTTCTTTATAATCTTCAAAAAGATCGAAACTTGGACATGCTGGAGAAAGTAATACCACATCATCAATTTCTGATAAATAGAATGCGCTTAATACGGCATCATTCATAGTTTGAGTTTCTAGAATTTCTGGTACAATCCCCGAAAAACTATCGATAATATTTTGATTGTCAAGCCCAAGGCACACTATAGCTTTCACTTTATCTTTAGCCAATGTAATTAAGTCTGAATAATCATTGCCTTTATCTTGACCACCCATTATCCATACTGTTGGGCGATTCATTGTTTCCAATGCATACCAAGCAGCATTTACTTTTGTGGCCTTGCTGTCATTAATGAATTTTACGCCTCTTACATTAGTAACTTTCTCAAGGCGGTGCGAATGACCTTCATTACTACAAAAGCATCCTTTGATAGTCTCGTTTCTTATACCTTGAAGTTTGGCGGCAATTCCCCCAGCCATTGTTCCGTAAGTTGTATATCGTCCCTGTTGTGCTAATTTTTCTATATCCATAATACGTTTGTATATATATTGTTTTAGTTTTGTTATCGAAGTTTTAGTGTTGCAATTGTAAGTACAGCAAGCATAATTCCTATAATGTAAAATCGTTGTACAATTTTAGCTTCATGATATCCTTTCTTCTGAAAATGATGATGAAGGGGAGCCATAAGAAATACTCTTTTGCCTTCTCCGGTCTTCTTTTTAGTGTATTTAAAATATGCTACTTGAATTATCACGGAAAGGTTTTCTACTAAGAATACTCCACATAATAATGGTATTAAAAGTTCTTTTCTGATGATTATTGCGAAAACAGCAATTATTCCACCCATTGCTAAACTGCCGGTGTCTCCCATAAACACTTGAGCAGGATATGAATTATACCATAAAAAGCCTATTGCTGCTCCAATAAAGGCACTCATAAAAATTGCTAATTCACCAGTGTGGGGGATATACATTATATCTAGATAATCGGCGAAAATAAAGTTACCAGAAATCCATGCGAGTATACCAAGAGTTGCTGCTATTACTGCCGAAGTACTCGTGGCCAGCCCATCGAGCCCGTCGGTGAGGTTAGCTCCATTGGATACTGCTGTTATTATTATTATTACAAATGGAATAAAAATTAGCCATGTGTATTTCTGATATCCATCTCCCATCCATGATAGTAGCCATGAGTAGTCAAATTGGTTATTCTTAATAAATGGTATTGTTGTTTTTAGATTTTTCTCTTCGGGTTTAAAAATATCATCAGACCCAGTATTGAACGGTGAGGCTGCTTTATTTTCTATTACTGTTTGAGTATCAAATTTCTCGCGAATTACTATATCGTTATGAAAATACATTGTAAGGCCAACAATAAGCCCAAGTCCTATTTGTCCAAGAATTTTAAACTTGCCTGCTAATCCGTCTTTATTTTTCTTAAAAACTTTAATATAATCATCGGTAAAGCCTATTGCACCAAGCCATACTGTTGAAACTAGCATTAGGATAATGTAAATATTATTGAGTTTTGCAAACAATAATGTAGGAATAATAATAGCTCCTAAAATTATAAGCCCACCCATTGTTGGAGTTCCTTGCTTTTCTATTTGCCCTTGCAATCCTAAGTCGCGAACAGTTTCTCCTATTTGCTGCTTTTGTAACATGCGGATAATGCTCTTTCCGAAAATTAGTGAAATAAGTAGCGAAGTAAAAACCGCCATTGCTGCCCTGAAAGAAATGTATTGAAATACTCCCGCTCCTGGTATGCCTAGCTCTTTTAGGTAATCAAATAAGTAGTATAGCATATTATTTGTTTTTAATTATTTCAGTAATTATTTCTTTATCATCAAAATGGTGCCTTACACCATTTATTTCTTGGTATTTTTCATGTCCTTTGCCTGCAACTAATACAATATCACCAGCATTTGCCAATGCAAAAGCTGTTCGTATTGCCTCTTTTCTATTGCTTATTCTTAGGGTTATGCGTTTACGATCCAGTGTAATACCTGCCTCCATATCATCTAAGATTTTCTCGGGGTCTTCAGTGCGTGGATTGTCTGAAGTAAGTATTAATTGCTCCGAATTGTCGGCTGCAATTTGAGCCATAATTGGACGTTTGCTTTTGTCTCTATCACCACCAGTGCCTACAACGGTTATTAATTTTCCGTTACCACCTCTAATAGTATTTATTGTATCTAATACATTCTTGAGTGCATCAGGAGTATGGGCATAGTCAACAATGGCATTAATCTCATTGTCTCCTTTAATAAATTCGAAACGCCCTTCTGCTGTTTCTACAGTACTTAATTCCTGTAATACTTCCATTTCATCAGCGCCTAATTCCATTGCAGTAGCATATACACTCATTATATTATATGCATTAAACTCGCCTACCAATGGAATCCATATTTCTTTATAATTTATTTCTAAATGCAAACCACTCATTGCATTTTCAATGATTTTGCCTTTATAATTGGCAATAGTTTTTATAGCATAAGTGCGTTTTGTGGCGTTAGTATTCTGAAGCATCACTTTACCATTCTTATCATCAGTATTTACCAACGCAAAAGCATCAGAGTTTAAATCATCGAAGAATTTTTTCTTTGCTTTTATGTATTCTTTGAATGTTTTATGAAAATCTAAATGGTCGTGAGTGATGTTTGAAAATAATGCTCCAGTGAAATGTAATCCTGCAATGCGCTCTTGAACAATAGCATGTGAACTTACTTCCATAAAACAATATTCACAGCCTTCTTCTACCATTTGGTTTAAAAGTGCATTTAACTGTATTGCATCAGGAGTAGTATGTGTAGCTTTAATCTCTTTATCGTTAATTTTATTGCTTACCGTAGAAAGTAAGCCAACATGATAACCTAGTTTTTTGAATAAATTAAAAAGAATAGTAACAGTAGATGTTTTGCCATTTGTTCCAGTTATTCCTATAAGCTTTAATTTTGAAGAAGGATTATCATAATAATTTGATGATAGTTGACCTAATACTTTTGCCGAATTGCTAACCTTTATATAATTTATTTTAGAGTTTATTTGTGAGGGTAATTCTTGACAAACAATAGTAGTAGCGCCATCTTTAATGCAATTCTCAATATATTTGTGCCCGTCTACTTGTGTTCCTTTTACGGCAACAAAGATGTCGTTCTTAGAAATATTCCTAGAATCAAATTGTATAGCATTAAACTTTGGAGAACTTCCTTTGTGAAATTCTAAAACCTTAATATTATCTAATACATCATTTATATTACTCATTTTCTTAATGATTCATTGTTATTGTAACTATATCGCCTGAGTTTATTCTTGTATTTTTAGGAATAGATTGATTTATTACTTTACCAAATCCATTAATTTTTGCAGTTAGTCCTAGTTCTTCTATAAGGAATATGGCATCCTGCGCAGTCATGTTCTTAAGGTTTGGCATTTTATTATGTGTTAATTTTCTTTTGTATAGTTTAATGCTGTCATTGGAAGCGTATCCAGCTATATAACTAGCCTGCAATTCAGGATTTTTAATTTCATATCCTAAATAATTATATATTTCAACGATGCTCTTATTTGCGCCTACTTTTGAATTTGGAGCAATAAATAGGGTGTCCTTTTTGGCATGTACTTGCATACTTAAGTCGCTAGCATATATTTTGTCGGCAATATCCTTAAATACAGGTACCACAACAGTGCTTGCGTAGTATTGTCCTGTACTTGGATTATTTACTACCACAATGCATGAGTATTTAGGATTATCTGCAGGGAAATAACCTACAAATGAAGCTTGATAATTTCTTTTATTATATCCCTTCTTATTAGAAATTTGAGCTGTTCCTGTTTTGCCAGCAATAGGATATGGAGAATTTTTTAGTGCTTTTGCTGTTCCATTTTCCACAACTCCTTCAAGCATTTTTTGTACTTGACTTATAGTTTTAGCACTACTAATCTGAGGATTTATTATTTCTGTTTCAAATTTTTGCTTAGTTTCTCCAGTTTTATGGATTGCTTTTACAAAACTTGGTCTTACCATTTTACCATTGTTAGCTACGGCATTATAAAAATTAAGAACCTGCATTGGCGTTAGCTTAAGCTCATAACCAATGGACATCCATGGTAGTGATAACTTTGACCAGCTTTTGTCTTGTGGAGTTTTAATATATGGTTTGTCTTCGCCTTTTATCTGTAATCCTAATGGTTCATTGAGATTCATGCTATAAATTCCGTCAATGAACTCTTGTGGTCTATTTTCAAAACCTTTAAGAACAATCTTGAAAATACCTACATTGGAACTTAATTCTAAAACTTGACTTGCAGTAATATCACCATTTTCATGGGAGTCGTGAATAGTTGCTTCGTAATGCGTATAGCTACCATTTCCTGTTTTGATAATGCTATTAGGAGTAATAACTTTGTTTTCAAGGCACACCATCATCGTAGCTAACTTAAAAGTTGAGCCAGGCTCTGTTGCTGTTCCTATTGCATAGTTAAATCCTTCGTAGTAGTTGTTGCGTGCAGTATCGTGTTTTAAGTTTGCAATAGCCTTAATATGGCCAGTCTTTACTTCCATAACTATTACGCAACCCCAATCCGCTTTATGTATTTCCAATGCTTTATTTAAAGAAGTTTCGGCAACGTCCTGTAAATTAACATCTAGTGTTGTTATAATATCTATTCCATTAATAGGATCAACAAGAGTGTCGCTAAATTCATATTGCCACCCGCCAGATATTTTCTTTTGTAATCTTTTTCCATCTGTGCCTTGTAGTATGTGATTATAGGCACCTTCTAAGCCAACTACGTACTCGTTCTTATATATGCTAAAATTACCAATGGTACGTTTTGCAAGCATTCCATAAGGGCGCTTTCTACGCTCTTGTTTCTCTATAATTAATCCACCTCTATATTTCCCTAAATTGAAAATAGGAAGTTTTTTAATTTGTTTCAGCTCCGCATAAGTTACATTGCGCCTAATTCTTACATATCGTTTCCTTCGTTCGTAGGAGTCTTTTATTCTTTTCTTAAAAGCATGTTTATTTTCATTTTTATAAATATTAGCAAAACCTATAGCCATGGAATCAAGGTTTTCGTAAAATATTGGTTGCTTAACTACTACGGCATCCCAAAATAAATTATAAATAGGTACTGATGTGGCTAGAAGATTGTTGTTTGCAGAGTATATGTTTCCACGGATGGCCTTTACATCTATCTTTTTGAATCTTTGCTTTTCAGAAATCTTTTCCCAATGCTCATTTTCTATAAACTGAAGTTGGATAATTTTCCCCAATATGGTTAATGCTGCCAAAACCATTAATGCATATAATGCATAAATTCTTATAATGCTGGACTTTCGTAATGCTCTTGCCATTATTCTATCTCCTCCTTCTTAATGAATATTTTAAAAGGAGGTTTAGTAGCTTCTTTTATGCCTCTATATTTAAGTTGACTTGCTACTTCCGATTTTTTTGTACGATACATTAAATCAGATTTTATACTGATATGTTCATCTCTTAGGTCTTTTAGTTCTCTAGTGATTTTTTCTATATCGTGAGCTTTTGATTGTGCGTAAAAACTATTTGCTACATATAGAAATGCTAATAATGTTAAGAAAAGTATATATGGAGTATTTCGAGTAAGAGCCTTTGATGTTAAGTAGCTCCCATCAATTAGAGACACTATACTTCCTGCAAAACCTAGCTTTACAGATGGCAATTTAATGTTTAGAGATTTTATTGGGGAGCTTGAATTTTGCGCACTCTCCTGTATCGGGCTATTTTTTGCTTTTGTATTTTTATCTTTTTTTCCCCACATAGCGCTATAGCTTTTCTGCAATTCGTAATTTAGCACTTCTCGATCTTGGGTTTTCTTTTAATTCCTGCTCATCGGCAGTAATTGGCTTTCTGCTAATATGCTTGAATGGTACTTCTGCTTTTCCAAAAAAGTCTTTTTTAATCTTGCCTTGAAAATTTCCCGATTTTATAAAGTTTTTTACTAACCTGTCTTCCAGTGAATGATATGACATAACAACAAGTCTTCCTCCTGGTCGCAGTACATCTAATGCTTGCTCTAGCATGCTTTTTAATGCTTCAAGCTCTTGATTTAATTCTATCCTTACTGCCTGAAATACTTGTGCAAAATATCTGTTTTCTTTGCCTCGTGGCGCACATGATGCTAATGCTAGTTTTAAATCATTTGTAGTCTCTAAGGGTTTGTTGGTTCGATATTCGATAATTGCATTTGCTGATTTAAAAGCATTACGCAATTCGCCATAGTTTCTTAAAATATCTATTAACGATTGTAGTTCAATATTGTTAAGTAAATCCGCTGCAGTTTGTCCTTTGCTTTTATCCATTCGCATATCCAACGGACCATCAAAACGAGTTGAAAAACCACGCTCTCCTTTATCAAACTGATGCGACGAAACACCTAAATCTGCTAGGATAGAATCTACAGGAGTAGCTTTATATAGCCTTAAATAATTCTTTAAATATTTGAAATTTTGACCAATAAGAACAATTCTTGAATCTGCAATTTTATTCTCGCGAGCTTCTGCATCTTGGTCAAATGCATATAGCTTGCTGTCCTTACTCATATTATTAAGAATATGCGCAGAATGTCCACCACCACCATAAGTGACATCAACAAATATCTTCCCTTGGGAAAGACTCATGGCCTCAATACATTCCTCCAACATTACTGGAGTGTGATAATTTGACATATTTTATTATTGCAGATTAGCTCTCTATCTCGTCAAGATTGATGTTTCCCATCACTTCTTCGGCTAATTGAGCAAAATCTACATCAGGATTATTAACCGTATTTTCATACGCTTCTTTTTCCCAAATTTCAATCCTATTCACCGAGGATGATAGTACAACCTCCTTCTTGATACCTGAAAAATTTATCAGGTCTTTTGAAATTTGAAGGCGACCAGAGGCATCCATATCGAGCATTTTGACGCCCGCCATGAACATTCTGATGAAATCGTTGTTCTTTTTAACGAATCTGTTTAGCTTATTTACACCCGTAATTTCACGATTCCACTCGCTTTTTGGGTATAACTCTAAACACTTATGAAAAACAGACCGCTTCAATACAAATCCTTCACCTACAATACTTTGTAGCTGCTTCTTTAGCCCCGATGGTAGTGCTAGTCTACCCTTGGAGTCTAATTTGCATTCGTATGAACCGATAATATTTACCATATACCTTAATTTCAGAGTGCTAATTTACTGCAAATTTTCCCACTAAATCCCACTAAATCCCACATTGTTGAAAACTTGTATACTATTGTTAATAGAAAAGGTTACATTTATTTTTAATATATTGAAAAATAGATAATTATGAAAAGACAGTAAAAGTGGGGTGGTTTTTATAATTTTAGCGAAAAATATAGTTTCTGAGGTCTTTTTTTAGTCTCTTTTTTTGGAGGAATGAAGTGAGAATAACTACTTATTTTGATGACAAAGTAATCCTCCAATTTTGTTTTTTGTAGCATAACTTATATTATTTTAGCAACCAAAGTCTTATGATCTCTAATTATAAGCTTACATATTTATATAATTAAACATGAAGTATTTCTTTTATCGCTCAGCTAG
>JAOZPM010000032.1:0-7296 GCA_029932765.1 Bacteroidales bacterium
TACTCAGAGAAAACTAGTATAATTGAACAAGTTATTTAATAATATTACGTTAAAAACCTATTAATACAAATTAAGCCTATACATTACTACATGAGATATTAGGTTAAGATGCAGATATACTAGTTTATAACCAGTGTATGTTTTAGAAGAGCAACAACATATTATCAAAACAGCTAATTGGTGAATTTCTTTTAAAAATGAACTAGAAATACTCAATAATTATTCGCATTTTTGCAAATAATAAATACTAAGAATTAAGAATGCAAATAAAAAATATAAGCATATTAATAGTTTTGTTGCTAATTGGCACTTTGGCAATTGGCCAGGCGTTTCAAGGCGCTATTGCTATTGGCACAAATCTTACTCAAGTAGATGGAGATGAGATGTATGGTTTTAAGAAATTCGGTTTTAACGCATCTGCAATAGCTATTATGCCAATAAAAAGGCGCTGGGCAATAAGTATTGAAGCTTCATACTCTCAGAAAGGTTCTTATGAAAAATACCCTCGGGAGGCTGACCCAACTAAAGGCTTACCATATTATAATCTAAGACTAAGTTATGCCGAGGTGCCTTTTCTAGTTCACTTTACCGACAAAGAATTTCTAACTGTTGGCTTAGGTATGAGTTGGGGTCGATTGGTAGATATGAAAGAAATAGAATGGGGAGAGAAAACAGAAGCTAGTTTGTACAGTGGACATTATAATAGAAATGATATAAATGGTATTTTTGATATTAGATTTCCTGTTTACAAAGGGCTTAACGTAAACTTTAGATACTCCTACTCTTTTGCAAAGATAAGAACTCGAGAATACAGTAATATATCTGGCGATAAATGGTCTAGAGATCAGTACAACAATATACTAACACTAAGATTATACTATATCATTAACAAAAGAAAAATTGACTATAATGAATAATATTATTAAACTTACAATAGTAATTAGCATCATAATTACCACCTTATTTTCTTGCACTAATTACGATCCTGCGAATATAGAAGCTCCTGCAGATTTAATTTCTACAGAACAATTTACTAATATGCTGCTTGATGTACGCTTAGTAGAAGTAGTTATAAGACAAGAAGTTACTAAAAATGGCGGAAATGGTATGGATAGTATTACTGACTACTACTATAAATATGTATTTAATAAGTACGATATTTCTCAAGAAAGATTTCAAAGCTCTTTATTATACTATACCAATGAGCCTGAACTATTCAATGAAATAAACAATAGCATTGTTGATAGTTTAAATATTATGAAAGAAATAGTTAGAAATCCAAAAGTTAAATTGTAGGAATTATGAAACGACCATGATAAAAGTAATTATTTTTTCATGCGACTGCATATGGCCTTTAAAAGTATATACATATGAAACTCTTAATGATTTATTGCGACAGATTTGCATATAAACCTGCTATCAAAACCTTAGATAATGTACAAGAGCATACCGAAGGCAAAGAATTCAGCAATAGCCAAGTAGCATACATACAAGTAGAAGAAGGTGACGAGTCTGATGACAGACAAAAATCTATTGAGAAGAAACTTCTGAATTTCATAAAGTGGATTTCGAGAAAGAATAACACAAAGAGTGTTATACTACATTCCTTTGCTCATTTGAGCGAAAGTAAAGCCTCTCCAGAATTTACTAAGGAATTATTTGACAAAATAGAAAAGCGCCTAAAAAACGTTGATTTTGAAGTAGAACAAACTCCTTTTGGGTATTTCTTAGACCTTGATGTACAAGCTCCAGGGTTTTCATTGGCAAGAGTTTTTCAAGAATTTCATTAATTATGAGAGCACTTTTACAAAGAGTAAAACAAGCATCAGTTATTATTAATAGCAATGAGCAGAGAAATATCAACAAGGGTTTACTAATTCTATTGGGAATTGAAGAGGATGACACTATTGATGACATTATTTGGCTAAGTGCAAAGATTAGCAAGCTTCGTATTTTTGATGATGAAGATGGCGTTATGAATAATAGCATTGTAGATATAAATGGAGATGCAATGATTATAAGTCAATTTACTCTACATGCTAAAACGAAGAAAGGCAATCGTCCTTCCTATATTAAATCTGCTCCACCAAAAATTTCTGAACCTTTATATAATGAATTCATGAAGCAATTTGCTAATGATATTTCAAAGGAAGTAATTGGAGGCAAATTTGGTGCTTATATGGAAGTTAATCTTACAAACGATGGCCCTGTTACAATCTGGATTGATACCAAGAATAAAGAGTAAAATTATAAGCACAAAAAAAAGCTGTGAGTATAATACCCACAGCTTTCTTATATATATACTAAGATTCCTATTTAAAAATATCATCAACTAAGTGCTGGTACGCTTTAGTTACAACTGATCGTTTTATACTCATTTTTGCAGTAACAAAGCCTGACTCTACAGTCCATTCATCAGCAATTAAACGAAACTGCTTAACTTGCTCATGGCTACCAAATCTAGTATTAAGTATAGCTATTTCTTCTTTTATTGCCTTCTTTATATCGGCATCATCAATAGCTTGCTCATTTGACAGAGCTTCTTTACCATTTTTACTACACCAATCTTTAATATGTTCAAAGTTTGGAACAATTAATGCTGCAGCAAATTTCTGATTCTCCCCTACAACTACAATCATATCAATAAATGAAGACTCCTTCATTGTTTCTTCAATATGACCAGGAGCAACATATTTACCCATAGAGGTTTTAAAATTATCTTTCTTTCTACCAGTAATCTTAAGAAATTTATTATCGATAAGCTCACCCAGATCACCAGTATGGAACCAGCCATCAACAATCACCTCTTCGGTAAGTGCTTTCTCCTTATAATACCCAAGCATTAAGTTTGGCCCTTTTGAAAGAATCTCTCCATCTTCAGCAATTTTCACTTCAACCTCTGGCAATAACACACCAACAGTACCAATCATAAGTTCTCCTGACAAAAGTGTATTAACACTTATTACGGGTGATGTTTCTGTTAGTCCGTAACCTTCAACCACAGGAATACCTGCCGCCCAAAAAATTCTTCCTAAACGAGTTTGCAATGCAGCACCTCCTGATACCATAACGCTCATATTTCCTCCAAAAGCTTCGCGCCATTTAGAGAATACCAGTTTATCAGCAATTGCCAATTTCATATTATAAATTGCTGTGTTATTCCCTTCAATATCATAATTAAAACCTAGCTCTAATGCCCAATCAAAAACTTTTCTCTTAAACCCATCTAAGGCCTCACCTTTTGCTACAATTTTATCATATACTTTCTCCAGTAAGCGCGGTACAGTACTCATCATATCAACTTTAAGCTCCTGAATATTCTCAATTATTTTAGCCATATTCTCGGCATAATAAATTGATATTCCATTATATTGTTCCATATAATTAAGCATACGCTCATATACATGGCATAATGGCAGAAAGCTTAATGCCTTATGCTCAACTCCAAGCTGTGGGACGGGAGAAGTAGCCAAAGCATTAGAAATTAAATTATTATGAGACAGCATAACACCTTTCATTATACCTGTTGTTCCAGAAGTATAAATAATTGTAGCCAATTCATCAGTAACAATTCCTGCCTGTATTATTTTAAGTTTTTCGGCTTGAGGTTCTTTTTGTCCAAGTTCAATTACTTCCTTATAATTAGGAGCATGTTTGCAGTCGGTAAAAGAATATACTTTACTTACTGTAGGAGTTTTTGGCAATATATCTACAATTTTATTATACATAGCCTTACCCGAAATAAATACCATACTAACCTCGGCATGATTGAAGATATACTCATAATCACTTGAGCTAATTGTTGGATATATTGGTACATGGATTGCTCCTACAGAAGAAACAGCCATATCAATAAAATTCCACTCGGGGGCATTTGGTGATATACTAGCAATTTTATCGCCCTTTTTAACTCCCAAATTTATTAAGCCATAAGCCAAATCGCGTACAATATCCGTATACTCTGTAATACTATACTTTACCCATTCGCCATCAATCTTACTTGCTAATGCATCTTGCTTTTGAGGATAAGTATTTTTATAATACTCCAAAAAATCAAATAGTCTTTCTATTTTCATATAATTAAAATTAATAAGGTGATTTAGAGAAAACAGTTGCTTAAGCTCTTAAGGCAATATAGCATTGTTTTACTCTGGTTTATGTTAATTCTTGTGTTTGTTCAAGGCAAATATATGGATAATAAGCTTTTGAATGAAAATAAGTTTTGAACTACTAAGGCTTAACCTTATTTATAATGCATTTTTATAGTAATACAACACCAATTACATATTGAAATTAGTAGAAAATGCATATAATAAATACAATGGTTAATGCCTATTCAAATCAAAGTATTTGAGAATAAAATGATACAATAGTACATTATTAGAGTATTCATTGATATCAATAAATCAATTTACGGTTTTCAAAGACCAAAAAAAGCTATTATTTTATTAAGCTGAACTCAATAAAATAATAGCATTAAGAATATTCTACAAGACTATAAGCTCTGTCTATTTCGTGGAATCAGTTAATACAAGACCTCCAGCAACTTTTTGATTCAATAATGCAATATCAAGCACATCCATAGCATTTTCTACAAAATGGAAGCTAAGACCTTTAATATATTTCTCGCTTATTTCTTTTATATCTTTTTCATTTTCTGAAGAAAGAATAATTTCTTTTATTCCAGCTCTCTTTGCAGCAAGGATTTTCTCTTTAATACCTCCTACTGGCAACACTTTAGATCTTAAAGTTAGCTCACCTGTCATAGCAATCCTAGACTTTACTTTGCGTTGCGTATAAGCCGACGCCAGAGCGGTAAAGAATGTTATACCTGCCGATGGGCCATCTTTAGGAATTGCTCCTTCTGGAATATGTATATGTACATCATATTGTTCAAAAGCAAACTGTGGAATATTTAGAGCTTCGGCATTAGCGCGAAGATATTTATATGCTACAGTAGCCGATTCTTTCATCACATCGCCAAGGCTTCCCGTCATAGAAAAACCACCTTTACCCTTACTAAGGCTAACCTCTATAAATAATATTACTCCACCAACACTTGTCCATGCAAGGCCTGTAACAACACCTGCTTGCTTATTATCAATAGCTTTATCCTTCTGAAAACGAGCAGGACCCATTATATCGTAAAGATTTTCTACTTTTATTTTAGCCTCAAATTCCTCTTCCATTACAATCTTACGGACTCTATTTCTAATAACCTTAGCAATGGTTTTATCAAGAGAACGAACACCCGATTCGCTAGTATATTTATCAATAAGCTCCGTCAGAACTTTTTTATCAAAACTAAGCTGAGATTTCTTGATACCATGCTCATTAAACTGTTTAGGAATAAGGTGTCGCTTGGCAATCTCTATCTTTTCTTCAATTAAGTAACCACTAAGGTGCACAATCTCCATTCTATCCAATAATGCTGGATGAATGCTAGAAACGGAATTGGCCGTGGCAATAAACATTATTTTAGAAAGATCGTATTCAACTTCCAAATAATTATCGTAGAATGTAGAATTTTGCTCAGGGTCAAGCACTTCTAACAAAGCAGAAGCTGGATCACCATTGAATTGACTACCATTTATTTTATCAATTTCGTCAAGTACAAAAACCGGATTTGATTTCTTAGCTTTTTTCAGGCTTTGGATTATACGCCCAGGCATAGCACCAATATATGTTTTACGATGGCCCCTAATTTCAGACTCATCACGTAAGCCACCAAGTGCCATACGTATATATTCACGATTAAGAGCACGAGCAATGGATTTCCCTAAAGAAGTTTTACCAACACCGGGAGGGCCAACAAGGCATATTATTGGAGATTTCATATCGTTCTTCAGCTTTATAACTGCTAAATACTCAAGAATACGCTCCTTAATTTTATCTAATCCAAAATGATCTTCATCAAGTATTTTGGAAGCTAATTTTAAATCAAAATTAGCATTAGAAAACTCATTCCATGGTAATTCTACCAAGGTTTCCAAATAATTATACTGAATAGAATATTCTGCAGCAGAGGGGTGCATACGACCAAGCTTGTCAAGTTCTTTCTTAAAAAGCTCACTAACATTTTTTGCCCATTTCTTACCTTTAGCCTTCTGCTTTAAATCTCTGATATCCTGTTCGTGTGGACCTCCTCCAAGCTCATCTTGAATGGTTTTCATTTGCTGATTTAGAAGGTAATCACGTTGCTGCTTATCCATATCAACTTTTACCTTCTCTTGAATCTTGTTTTTAAGCTCAAGCATCTGTATTTCCTTTGTAAGCAATGCCAATAAGCTATTAGCACGACCTTCAAGAGAATCTACCTCAAGCAAACTCTGCTTATCTTCCAAAGGACTATTTAAATTACTAGAAATGAAATTTACAAGAAACCTAGGACTATCAATATTCTTAATGGCAAAACCTGCATCACCAGGAATATTCGGATTTAGCTTTATTGCTTTTAATGATAGATCCTTAATAGAATCCATTAATGCCTCAAAATCTTTATTCTCATCTTCAACCTTATCAACGGTCAATGGTGTAATCTTAGCTTTAAAATAAGGCTCACTTTGGATCTCTTGGTCAAGGTGAATTCTATTTCTTCCCTGCAGTATTACCGTAGTTGAATCATCGGGCATAGCAAGTACCTTAACAACATAAGCCATTACCCCATTCTTATATAAATCTTTGAATGTAGGATCCTCTGTAGAGCCATCAATTTGAGCAACAACTCCAAGAAGCTTATTCCCATTCTTTACATCATTGATAAGCTTAGTAGATTTTTCGCGACCAACAGTTATTGGAATCATAACTCCAGGGAATAAAACCGTATTGCGCAGTGGCAATATTGGCAATTCTTCAGGAATATCTTTTTCATCCATTGCAAAATCCTCTCCCTGTGGCAATAATGGAATAAACTCAGTTTCAGATTCAACAGTATCTGTTAATTGCAGTAAATTATTATTATCAAAATTCATATATTGTCATTTTGTCATAAAACATTCATAATAGAGTCATTAAATCATAAAATCAAGAGTTAATAACTTCACTATATAGTTACACCAAATATAAGAAACTATGTTTCAAATAATTAGTGATATTATTATATATAGCAGCATTTATATAGTCAATAGCTATGCCATTTAATTTATCCTTTTTAAATAAACCACATAAGGCACATAAGTAACATTAGAGCTATTCATCTAAACTCATTTATCCTTTTTCTTTATCCTTCTCCTTTATCCTTTTCCTTTATCCTTTTCCTTTATCCTTTTCCTTTATCCTTTTCCTTTATCCTTTTCC
>JAOZPM010000032.1:7396-11446 GCA_029932765.1 Bacteroidales bacterium
CTTTTCCTTTATCCTTCTCCTTTATCCTTTTCCTTTATCCTTTTCCTTTATCCTTCTCCTTTATCCTTTACATCGGATCAACATCGGGTTGAATATAAATAGAACGAAATTCTTTTACTTTATACATATCATCCATAGCATCGTTTATAATTACTTTAACAGCCTTATGCGATGCTTTTATTTCAAATTTTATTAGAATATTCTTAATAAATAAGTTTTTTACACGAGCAACCATAGGATATTCAGGGCCAAGAACCCTTGCCCCCAATTTAGGTTTAAGCAGGTTTGCAAAATGACTTGCTCCCGCATTAAGAACATTATAATCTCTATGTTTCAACGAAATTCGTATTAGTCGATAAAATGGAGGATATTTGAATTTAACCCTCTCTTCCATTTGACTTTTATACATTCCAAAATAATCATTCTCCACCACATCTCTAATAACAACATGATGAGGTTGAGATGTTTGAACTATCACTTTACCACGTTTGTACTTTCGTCCAGACCTACCACTAACCTGAGTTAACTGCTGAAAACTACGTTCGAAAGCTCTAAAATCAGGATAAAATAAACCATTATCGGCATTTAATACTCCTACCAAACTTACATTATCAAAATCCAAACCCTTAGTAACCATCTGCGTTCCCACAAGAATATCTATTTTTCTATCCTGAAAATCATTAATAATTTGCAGATACGCATTCTTTGACCTTGTGGTATCCAAATCCATACGCTTAACTATTGCATTAGGAAAAAATACAGGCATCTCCTCCTCAATTTTTTCGGTACCGAAACCTTTCATTGCAAGTTTCTTACTTCCACAATTTGGACAAATAACAGGAACATCTTTTGAAGCTCCACAATAGTGGCATTTCAACCTATTTAATCCTTTATGATATGTAAGACTAACATCGCAATTATTACATTCTGGAGTCCATTGGCAACTATCGCAAACCAACCTAAGACTAAAACCTCGTCTATTTTGAAAAAGGATAATCTGCTCTTTGTTATCTAATGCTTCAGTAATATTTTCGATAAGATGTTTTGAAAAATGAGAGTTCATCTCCTTCTTTTTCCTAGCTTCCACAATATCAACAACCTCTATTACTGGCATATTAACCCTAGCATATCTTTCCTTTAGTTCTACCAAGCCATACTTTCCTTTGCGTCCTTTATAATACGATTCGAGCGAAGGAGTAGCCGACCCTAAAATAGTTTTGGCACCATGCATATTTGCAAGAACCATTGCTGCATCCCTTGCTTGATAGCGAGGTGCTGGATCAAATTGCTTATATGAAGTATCGTGCTCTTCGTCAATAATTACAAGCCCTAGGTTTGTAAAAGGAAGAAAAACCGAAGAGCGAGCACCAATAATTATCTGGTATTGGTTATCATTCTGCTGACCAACACGATGCCACACCTCCACCCTTTCATTATTTCCATACTTGCTATGATAATAACCTAGCTTATTTCCAAAGTATTGTCGTAAACGATTAATAATTTGGGCAGTTAGAGCTATTTCTGGAATTAAGAATAATACCTGTTGACCTTTGGCGATGTATTTTTCAATAATTTTTATATAAATCTCTGTTTTACCACTTCCAGTAACTCCATGCAAAAGACAAATATCTTTCTCTTCGAAACTACTTTCTATTTGTTCTTTTGCTAGCTGTTGTGCATCAGAAAGAATTATAGAATCTACACTTTTAACAGAAGCAAAATCCTTAATTCGAGATTGACTTTTTTGATAAATTTCCAAAATACCTTTTTCAACCAAAGCAGACAAAATACCAGCAGAAATACCACTCTTTTTCAATAGAAAGGTCTTACTAATCTCTATATTTTCCTTAGTCAGAAATTTAGAATATTGGATATATGCCAATAATAACTCAAGCTGTTTGAATGCCTTCTTCTCTAATTCTTTAGTTATTTTCTCAAGATTATTATGCTCAGTAAACTCTTCTGACAAACAAACATAAGATTCCATTTTAGGGCGAAACTTATCTTTAATCTCCTCCTGAGGAAGCACGCATGATTTCTCAATTAAGTTTTTTACAAGAGGCATTATCTTCTGCAAATCAACAATCTTACTTACCTCTGTGAGGGTTAGCTCTTCATTAAGTTCTAAAGCCTGAATAATCAAAAATTCTTTCTCATTTAGAATATCGTAATTCTTATCAAAATCAGGATGGAGAACCAGCTTCGACTCACTTGCCATTTTAAAAGCTGAGGGCAAAGCAGCATTCATTACATCACCACGATGCGCCATATAATATTCAGATAACCAACTCCAAAACTTAAGTTGATAAGCATTAACAATTGCTTCATTATCAAGAATATTTAGTATGTATTTTACCGAAGAGCTTTCTGGTAATCTATTATGAACCTCAACTATAATTCCTGAATAGAGTTTCTTCTTACCAAACTGAACAACAACTCGCTTACCCACCTCCACATAATCGTTATAATCAAAAGGCACACGATAAGTGAAACTCTTTGCTAAAGGCAAGGGTAATAATACTTCTACAAAAAGCGTAATACGTTCCATTTAAAAGAATATGAAATTATACCTAAATCAAAAACCCATAATAAATTAGTTAGCTTATAAGTCATTAACTAGTGGTAAGCTTGATTCATTATTGGCATTATTTGGATTTGCTAATTTATAAAAAAATGTCGCTAAAAATCAAATAATTTTAACGACATTTTATAATTTGAATAAACTTATAAACTATATCTACATCGACAATATTCTTGCCATTCGTAGCATGTCAGGATCTATTTCACTATTATTCTTAATTGCTTTTTCCAAGGGAACATATACAACTTCATTATTTTGAATTCCAACCATATAATTAGTTTTGCCAAGAAATAAGCCTTCCACAGCATAAAAACCTAGCTTACTTGCAAGTATTCTATCGGCTAAAGTTGGAGCACCTCCTCTTTGTACGTGACCAAGCACAGTAACTCTAGTATTGTATGTATTGTCTATTTCTTTAACTTTTCGTGCCATTTCGTATGCACCACCACTTTGATCTCCTTCGGCAACAATAATAATTCCCGATGTTTTACCCTTTTTCATATTAGTTTTAAGAGTAATTTTAAGATCATTAACAGTAGTATCTACCTCTGGAATTAAGATACCTTCGGCACCAGTTGCAATACCTGTATTTAGCGCTATAAATCCGGCATCGCGTCCCATTACTTCCACAAAAAATAACCTATTATGCGAGTCTGCAGTATCTTTAAGTCTATCAACTGCCTCAACCACAGTATTCATTGCTGTATCATATCCAATTGTAGAATCAGAG
This sequence comes from Bacteroidales bacterium, assembly GCA_029932765.1. Lineage (GTDB taxonomy): Bacteria > Bacteroidota > Bacteroidia > Bacteroidales > UBA1556 > UBA6267. Next base: position 10,708 of record JAOZPM010000032.1, read on the forward strand.
CCATAAAGGTCGTTATCAATGGTTCCGGGAACTCCAATAATTGGAATATTAAACTCTTGGCTGAATATCTGAGCTCCAGTAAATGTACCATCACCACCAATTGCAACTAGGGCTTCAATACCATGCTTCTGTAAATTCTCAAATGCCTTTTTTCTACCTTCTATGGTTTTAAATTCCATACTACGAGCCGATTTAAGAATAGTACCTCCTCTTTGAAGTATATTACTTACATTTTGCGATTTCAATTCTATAAAATCATCATAAATCATCCCATCATAACCTCGCAAAATACCATATACCTCAGCACCATAAGTAATTGCTGTTCTAACTACTGCGCGAATTGCAGCATTCATACCAGGAGCATCACCTCCAGAAGTAAAAACTCCTATTTTCTTTAATCTATTCGCTTTTGTCATTTATTTATTTTACTTGTATTTATTATTAATACTGCTTTCCTAAAACTATTATCATTCTTATTTTCTATCGTCTCTTTTATTCGAGTCTTTTCTATCACGGCCACCACGTTTATCATCATCGCGCCTTTTATAACTTCCTCTATCATTTTCATTTCTAGAATTTCCCTTATATGGGCGATTTCCATTTCGCGAATCTCCACGATTATCTCTTTTATCATCATCACGACGCTTATAATCACCCCTTTCGCGCTTGGCTAATCTATCACCTTCATATGGTCTATCTCCATCACGGTTTCTTTTAAAGCTACTTCCTTTATCATCAT
>JAOZPM010000032.1:11546-17517 GCA_029932765.1 Bacteroidales bacterium
CGCGGCGTTTATATTCTCTTTTTTCGCCTCCATCTCTTTTATCATTTCTATATGGTCGATCTCCTCCTCTAGAATCGCGTTTGTTATCGCCTCTATCATCATCGCGGCGTTTATATTCTCTTTTTTCGCCTCCATCTCTTTTATCATTTCTATATGGGCGATCTCCTCCTCTAGAGTCACGTTTACTATCGCGTCTTTCATCATCGCGGCGTTTAAACTTTCCTCTTTCGCTTCCGTCCCTTTTATCATTTCTATATGGGCGATCCCCTCCTCTAGAGTCACGTTTGTTATCTCCTCTATCATCATCGTGGCGTTTATATTCTCTTTTTTCGCCTCCATCTCTTTTATCATTTCTATATGGACGATCTCCTCCTCTAGAATCGCGTTTGTTATCTCCTCTATCATCATCGTGGCGTTTATATTCTCTTTTTTCGCCTCCATCTCTTTTATCATTTCTATATGGACGATCTCCTCCTCGTGAGTCTCTTCTCCTATCTCCTCTATCATCATCACGGTGTTTAAACTTCTCTCTTGCACGATTTGCTAATCTATCACCTTCGTATGGTTTATCACCAGCTTTATAATTTCTTCTGTCCTCTCCTTTATTGTCATCGCGACGATTAAAACTCCCTCTATTATCTCCACCTTTACTATATCTACTTTCTCTATTTTCCTTTTTATCAAATTCGGATCTATTCCCAAAAGCACCTCTTCTTTCGCCATCTCTACGGCCACGGTATTTTGATTTATCAAAGTCATCATTATCACCATTACCCCTTCTATCACCAACAGCTTCATCTTCGTCTTTCTTATTTGAAATATATAGGTCGAAGATATCATCATTTTCAGCCTCTGCATCAGCAACTTCTTCTATATTTTCAACATTCTCTTCTTTTTGCTTAGCTAGTGCTTCATAATCAATAACCACATCTACTGAAGCTATCAATGATTCTTCTTCATTTTCATCATCATTTTCAGGTTTTACTTTCTTGCTTCCCTCATATAAGTCATATGCATTAAAACGACATTCTAATGCCCCATTAAACATTGGGATTTTCTTAGAAGTTTTTAGGCCTATACTTTTCAAAGCAGTCATATCCGAACTAATAACCCAGCCCATATAACCAGTGAAATTTTGCTTAAAAGAATCACCAATTGTTTTGTATAAATCTAGTAAATCGTCACTCAATAAACGCTCACCATAAGGTGGATTCATCATCACAACACCTTTTACATCATCTTGCGGAGGAATATGATTTGCAATATCCACATTTACAAGTTCTATATCTTTATGAAATTTTATTTCCTTTACAATATCACGAGCATAACGAAGGTTTTTAGAAGAAATATCTCCTCCTATTATTCTATATTCAAAATCACGTTGTTTTTCTAAAACCTCATTCATCAAATCTCTCCAAATAGTTGGGTCGTAATTCGTCCAATTCATAAAAGAAAATTCTTCTCTTAAGAACATTGGTGGAAAATTATATGCCATCAAAGCCGCTTCCACAAGCAAAGTACCACTACCGCACATAGGATCAATAAAATGGCTATTCATATCCCATCCCGAAAGCTTAATCATTCCAGCAGCAAGCACCTCATTGATAGGCGCTTTATGACCACCCTGACGATAACCACGCTTAAATAGTGGAATACCCGATGAATTAAGACTTACCTCACATTCGTTATTAGAAATATACACACTAATACGAATATCAGCAAATTTAGTATCCACATTAGGGCGTTGATTAAAGTAGTATGTAAATTGGTCAGCAATAGCATCTTTTGTTTTATAAGAAGCAAATTGACTGTGGTCAATATTAGAATTTACCAATACGGTATCAATGGCAAATGTTTGTCCTAAATCAAAATATTCAAACCACTTAATGGCATAAATACCGTCGTAAAGAGCTTGTTCATTTTCTGCTTTAAAAGATGCAATTGGCTTTAGTATACTTATGGCAGTTCGAAGCCAATAATTTGCTTCATACATTAGTTTTAAATCTCCTTCAAAAGAAACGGACCTTCTACCTTCTACAATATTCTCTGCGCCTAAGTCCTTCAATTCCTGTGCTAAAACTCCCTCTAAGCCTTCTAGAGTTTTTGCTAACATCTTAAATGTTTCTGCCATTACGTCAATATTTTAATGAAGCGCAAAAGTAATATTTTTAGATGACTGAATTGCGAATTAATTACAAAAAATATAAAAATTTAACTTTTGCATAACATTAGACGTTAATATCAAATAATTAAGAAATAAAACAAGCCAAAATTTGATACATTTGCAAAAGGAAACTATGGTTTCTGCAATAAAATAATGGTCCTGTAGTTTAATGGATAAAATCTCAGATTCCGGTTCTGAGGCTGCGGGTTCGATTCCCGCCGGGATCACTTTTTAAAACGCATAAAAACGCAAAAGCCTGAAATTCAACCATCAGGCTTTTTTAACTTATGCAAAAATGGGCAAAATAAGGCATAAAACACCCCATAATGTGCCCATAATGTGCCCATAGAAAAAAATCAAATTTATGGGCACATGAATGAGCGCTAACCTTACATAATGTATTGTATTGCACTAGATTGCATCACTTTGCATAGTCGAATTTCGAAATAGTTTTAATACTTTTGTAACATCAAAAACAACCGAAATTATGCAAAAACCGAGTCCATTGAGCCTTTTCTTCTTTATTAGAAGATATAGAGCAAACAGTAAACAAGAAGCCCCAATCTACCTAAGGCTATTAATAGCAGGGGATACCGTAGATTTTTCAATAAAAAAACATGCCAAAATTAGCAATTGGGATGCATCAAAAGGAAGGTTAAAAGGAAACGAAATGGGCACTAAAGAACTTAATAATTACCTATTATCTATTGAAATATCTATTAAAGAAAACTACAAATTATTACAAACAAACAGCGATTTTGTAACCGTACAAGACATAAAAAACTCGTATTTGGGAGTTGCGGAAAATCCTCGAAAAAAAGTTCTTGATGTGTTCAAAACACATAATCAAAATATCAAAGAACTTATAGGAATAGACAAAACTGAAACTACATATACGAGATACGAAACATCTTACAAAAGACTTCAGCGGTTTATTAAAGAAAAGTATAAAAGAAAGGATATGTTCTTAGACGAAATAAACCACGATTTTATACGACGCTATGAAAGCTTTATCAAAATAACTTATAAAAACGCACATAATACAGTTATAAAATATCTCAAGCACCTAAAAAAGATACTACGTATTGCTAATGCAAATGGATGGATGAATACTGATCCATTCTTATATATAAAATTAGGTGAGAAAAAAGTTGACAGAGGTTTCCTTACTGATGAAGAACTAGAAAGATTAAGTAAAAAAAGTTTTACAACAAACCGATTAAAAGAAGTTAGAGATTGCTTTGTTTTTTCATGCTTCACTGGCCTATCCTATTCAGATATTGCTAAATTAACTAGCGATAATATAGTGATTGGCTCTGATAGCAAAAGGTGGATAAAAATAAACAGAAAAAAAACTAATATAAAAAGCACTATCCCTATTTTGGCAAGAACACAAGAACTAATTGAAAGATATAAGGATAATGAATATTGCCAGATTAAAGGCAAACTACTACCAGTTAAATCTAATCAGAAAATGAATGAGTTTCTTCATGAAATAGCTGAATTAACAGACATAAAGAAGAACCTCACAACACATCTTGCTCGCCATACTTTCGCTACTACTATAACTCTAAATAATGGTGTGCCTATAGAAACAGTATCAAAGATGCTGGGACATTCTTCACTTAGAACTACTCGTATATATGCACGACTGCTCGATAAAAAAGTAGGAGAAGATATGAGCAAACTTGATGCTATTTATTCAGTATAAGGCAATGAATTAAATAATAAAGCATAATTTATACTGTGTTAAATTTCTAATTATCAATGAAATTTAGAAATGTAATCGGTATTCAGTAATCCGTAAAAGACACTATCAAATAAATTGTATTAATATAAAACGTTGTGAAAATAATTTTACAACGTTTTTTTATGCATTTATCTCAAATTGTCTCAATGAATTTACAGGATTTTTCAAAGAAACCTCAAAGAATTCTCAAAGGAATCTCAAATATGTCTCAAACACTTTATATAGAATTATAAGGATTTTATATAGTTTGAGCTTCATCATTAATGTATGATTTATCCGTCATTAACAGCATTTTAGACACTAAATGTATGACTAATCATGCATTAAACTATATAGTTTTAACTACCTAACATTGCTCAAATGGCTCAATAGTTTCATCAAAATAATTATAGGAGTTTTCAATTTATCTTTCCAATAAATAAATAACTAGCAATTATTATTCATATTTTTATATGCAGTTACATATAATATTTACAATTTTATACTAATTATATGTACTTACATATATTTTACTATATTTGCATAAAATTATATCTAAATACATATAATGAAGAGATTAGCAGAATTTGTAAAAGAACGCAGAAAGCAAGTTGGATTAACTCAAGAAGAGTTTTCCAATAAATCAGGTATTGCACTTACAGTGATCAGAAAAATTGAGCAAGGTAAAACTAACCTAAACTTAGACAGTGTAAATCAGGTTTTGGCAATGTTTGGCCATGAGATGGTTCCTGTAGATTCAAGAAGTATAGATACTAATATAGAGGATAATGAGAAAAGCTAAGATATTATATAAAGACCTATTTGCAGGTATTTTAACCGAAACTGATGATGGAGAGTATGTCTTTGAGTATAATGAAGACTATATTAATAGTCACCCAAAGCAGTTTATCTGTTTTTCTATGCCTGTTACAAAGAACAAATATATTGAAAACAAACTGTTTCCTTTTTTTGATGGACTCATTCCCGAAGGTTGGCTTTTAGATATCGCTACAAAGAATTGGAAATTGAATGCTAACGATCGTATGGGCTTATTATTAAGCTGTTGTAGAAGCTGTATTGGAGCAGTAAGTGTTGAACCAATAAACGAATAATCATGAGAAATAAGTGTTTATACTGCTATCAGGAATTAGAAACAAAAGCTGATTATCATCAAAAATGTAGCTTACAGTTTTTCGGTACTAAAGAAGCACCCATAATTCCATATACATTAGATGAAATGTCGGAGATGGCAAAAAATGTAGTTGAGCGTTCCATTACAGTTCCTGGAGTACAGCCAAAATTATCACTGTCGCTTATTAATGAAACACAAAGCAAAAACAATAGGCTTACAGTTGTTGGAGCATTAGGAGGACAGTACATTTTCAAACCACCAACAGAGAACTTTCCTGAGCTACCTCAGAATGAACATATAACAATGCGTATGGCTAAAGCATACGGAATCCGCACTGTTGATTCTAGCTTAATCAGGCTTAAATCTGGCGAATTAGGTTATATCACAAAGCGAATTGATAGACTTACATCAGGAGAAAAGGTTCATATGATGGATATGCTGCAAATACTCGAATCATTTGATAAGTATAGAGGTGGATCAATGGAAAAAATCGCAAAAGCATTAGGTAAATATTCAGCAAACCCACTACTGGATAAGCTTTTTTACTTTGATTTGGCATTATTTAGTTTCGTTACTGGCAATAATGATATGCATTTAAAAAACTTTTCAATGATTGAAACAAAATCTGGTTGGGAGCTATCCCCTGCTTATGATTTATTGAATGTTAGTATCGCAAACCCTGATGATAAGGAGGAAATGGCTCTAAGTTTAGATGGGAAGAAAAGGCGGATAAAAAAACACAACTTTGAGCAATTTGGAGCAATAATAGGGTTAAACTCAAAACAAATTAAACATGCATTTACACATCTTATAAGCTATCAAAATGAGGCCAACAAATGGATTGACAATTCCTTTTTATCGGATACAATGAAGAAAAAGTATATGGATGTAATGGATGAACGCTTTGCTAGGCTACAGTAATGTAAATTGATCAAATTATCTCAAA
>JAOZPM010000032.1:17617-24197 GCA_029932765.1 Bacteroidales bacterium
TTTTCTCAAATCATCTACAGGGATTTTCAAACGAAGTCTCAAAGAAATCTCAAATAATTTTCAAAAGAATCTCAAATAAGCCTCAAATACTTTATATAAAATTATAAGGATTTTATATAGTATAAGTTTTATATAAATTCAAAGACTCTTCTATAATTAAAAAACAATAAAAACTACTATAAATATAATAGTACCATATTTATTTTATAACTAATTCATTATTGTATTTAGTCCCACAGTATATGCATAAGTAGAGCTAGGAATAAAGGTTATTTGTATTCCATTTACTTCTTTTACTTCATAGTGATTTATAGTTGTTACTAAAGCTTGTGTTAAACCATTATCTTTACAGAACCTTAGTAAACTTTTCAATTTTAGTGGCTCTTTTACATATTTATCACTCCATTTTATTTCTAAAGCCCAGTATGGTTTAAGATCTTTCATACTAATGCCTACCATATCCACTTCTCCATTTTTCCAACGGGCATAATAGGGTGTAAAATTCTGACGGTGCATCCATTGCGAAAAAATAGCAGTTTCAGCCATTGCCCCCATTAATTCATCTAAAGGATCAATTGGCGAGAATAAAGCTGAACGCAATGAAGGATTAGTAAGATATATTTTAAAGAAATTATCTCGTTTAAATCGCTTTCCAGACTGATCTAATCTACGAACAATACGTATTAAAAAGGCTGCTTCCAAATATTCTAAGTACTTCTTTATTGACTTCTTTTGTGATCCCGACTGAATGCTCAGTGTTTCTAATGAAAACTCTTGTCCTGAATTATAAGCAATCGTTGTAAACAAAGAGTTCAGCTCCTGCACATCGGCAATACCATAAAGACTTGGCAAATCACGTAAGAGCACCTTATCAACTACATCGTGACGAATAAATCGTTGTGGATTTTCACGTACTGATTCCGAGAATATGGCTTCTGGATAACCTCCAAAATTGATATAATCAATAAAATACTTATTAAATTGCTTTATATCTGAAGCTTCAAAAAATGGCACTTTATTATTTCCCCAAGGTAATTTAATTGGTTTTACAAGATGCTCTAAATTTTGCATATTTATAAATTCATAAAATGTAATTGGAGGCAACATAAAATCACTAAATCTACCTGCGCCACTTTCTTTACTCTTATACTGCAAAGCAGCAGCAGCGGATCCAGAAACCACAAATTTTGTTTTACGATAACTCTCTACCAATGATTTTAAGTGTATATCCCAATCTTTTAAGTATTGAATTTCATCGAATATTACATACCAATCTTCCAAATTATCAACATCACCAACAGCTTCTCTAGCATTCAAGAATAGCTGTTCGAGACTTATATTATTGTAAATAGGATTTTCGATGGTAATAAAAATGATTTTCCTAGGTGGCACCATATTATCAATAAGCTCCTGAACCCAATGATACAACATCACTGTTTTACCAACACGCCTTGGCCCCATCAACACAATTGCTCGCTGCACTGAGATATCACTTGCTATAGTATTAAATTGCTGAAAGTACTTACGCTTGGGCATATCACCAAAGTAAGAATCTATTTGTCCTAATTTCCACCAAGGGTTCTCAAAACGCATACGATCTAAAACCTGTGATTTAGCTATTTGTTTTATCATAATATTCCTTATTTGCCACAAAAATACAAAATAAGGTCATACAAAATATCTTATTTGACTTTTTTCTGTCAAATAAGGTATTTTAAAGCAAATAAATATCTTATTTACCGATATTTATTCTCTATACAAACCCTCTAAATAGGATTTTCTCAAATTATCTACAGAGAATCTCTATGAAGTCTCAAAGAAACCTCAAATAATTTTCAAAGGAATCTCAAAAAACCCTCAAACACTTTATATAGAATTATAAGAGTTTTATACTTTTGAGTTCCATCTTTAATGTATGATATATCAGTCATTAACAGTACTTTAAGTACTAAAACTTATTATCTAACCATTTAATCCAATCTCTTTGATCAATAATAGGAACCTTATTTTGTTCACAAACATTCATCGTATGTCCTGTACCACCTGATTTAGGATCAAGCAAATCATCATAAAAAATACCAAAAGTGGCTGGCGAAATATCATCAGCACCTACCACTTTTATAGTATCTCTTATTATATAACTTGCCTTTATAGCATGTCTATCTCTCTTACCTGACATATAATAATCAATAAGCTTTTCAGTCTTTTTATTTGTCTTTGAAAATCTTATGGACTCACTATTAAGTTTTATTTCGTCAACAGATATAGTTTCGCCAGCTAGGTTCGCCTTTTTTCGATGATTAATATATGGAGTTATTACTTGAAGACGACTCTTGTCAACCATTGCTACGCCCAATGAGAAATAATAGTCAGCACCATCAGCATTACCACTTCTAAATATCATATTTTCAGTTTCCAATGCTAAAATTCTACCAAGCTCTTTAAGCTTATCCCTATCACCAATTCCAACTTTCCTTTTCCCTTCAAGCAAAATAACTGAATTGCTATTGTCATTTTGTACTATAAATTGTTTCAATGTCATATTTTTCTATTTTATTTCATCTTTATAATTAATTAGTTTTAAAATTAAAGTTTACAAATGTATAAACTTCACCTTTTTTATAAGTCTTAGTTGATATAAACTTCACAAAATCAGCTCTCTTAACGAGTTCTAAGACATCCTCTCTTTCCAGAGATTGCACATCATCATTAAGGAATATTATACTTTCTCCATAAATACTTTCCCATGACCATTTTTGATAAGCCACATCATATTCTTCAATTTTCTTAATTTCTGTAGAGTGTATTACTGTATCCTCGTCTACTGTTAATTTCTTAAATTTTTCAATCATAATTTTTGTTTTTATAAGTTAATACTGTTTTTAATTCAATAAATAATTCATCACTGATCTCCAATTAAGGAAATCGCCTTTGCCAAAGAGAATATGCTCTCCTTTAAATTCGGCAGCACCATTATTGGGTCTATCATCAATAAGGTAATCTCCCCTATTGAGCTGTTTATTATGGGAAAATACAACTCTTTTATAAGCAAGCTTACCAAGGTGCTTTTTTACCCATTTTAGCTTATCTGGTAATGCTGTTTTATTCTCCCAAGGTGCTGTTGACAATATATAAACATCAAAATGCTTACATAGTTCTTCGTATGATTCAAGGGCATCTTCCATTGGTTTCATTAGTCCAAAAATGCCAGGGACTTCATCTAACCTATCTTTGTATTCTGATCTCGTTTTTTCATCAAGTTGATCAATGCCAGATTGGAAATTAACTAGGACTCCATCCATGTCCACATAAACAATTTTCTTTTGTTCCATAAATTTTGATTTTATTAATAATTGAAATAGGTAATCGGTAATCGGTATTTAACAGTCAACAATACAGATTACTGACCTACTGATAACTGATTACAAATCAAGCCTTATAATTAATAGGTAATTACCAAGCCCACTAAAAACATAGTAGAATTGAGTTTAATAACCATAATTAGTTTAAACTTTGTTTTCCGAAATAAGAACAATCGCAAAAAGCAATTTTTCTATTTGAAAAACCCAATAAAATTTTATAAGTTTCTTGGGATCCCCTATATAGGGATGTCATTTTTTGTAATACTTTCTTGTATCACAACAGGTTCAAAGATAAGAATAATTCACTTATAAAACAAGAGAATTTTCATAAATCTAAGTGGTATTTGTTTTGTGACTCACTACCCTATTTTTCATCAAAATAACGCTCAAAAAATAAGAGAAAACCTTAAAAAAGATTTTCTCAAATTTATCTACATGAATTTTCAAAAATTGCTCAAAAAGCAATATGCCTATATTACTTTATATTAGTAATTAACAAGCAGTAGTTCATCCACAGGAATAGGCTCTTCAATCTCATCATCGCCTGAATCCGAAATATATTTAAGCAATAAAGTATCTTTAGCAATCGAAGTATCTTTGATCAAATAAAGAGGCTCATCTAAATCAAACTCTGTACTAATGGCATATACCAAAATCTTACTACTTGCTTGATCCATACTATGGTTTATCTCAAAATTCTTTTCCATATCATCAATAATAAAATCTTGACCAAATATTTCGTTACTCAAATCATCGTCTTCTGAAGTAAAACACTTCTTTATTAATTGCATTCCCTCAAAATTCATATAAAGATAATTGGCTGGAAAACTTGAAAATTCTTCAACAAATTCTATTTGGAAACTATTTATCAAATCTGAAAAGTTAATTCCATTTTCATAATCAAAGCAATCTTTTTGAAATGCTTTTTCACTGTATTTATATTCTTTCTCTAATTTCATAATTCACCGGTTTATTTATATTTCAACTTTTTAAATTTTATAATTTGGAGGTAAACTACTTAGTAAATAATCTACTTTAATACTTAATCTCCCCATTGTTTTCTTCATACCAAACACTATTTTATTATCATCATACTCTATAACAGTAGCATGATACCAGATTTTATATCCATCAGTCAAGTTTAGATACTCTATAAGGAGTTTGTTTACCTCTTTCTTATTTAGCCAAATTATGGGAAGAAGTTCATTGCCTTTGAGCAAAAAAGGTTCATTAAAAAACCTTTCATAATTTGCAAATTTATTAGATTGAGATATTGAGCGACTACCAAACTCCTTGCATAATATTTTTTTAAACTTATCTCCTGCAAAAACAGAATCATTAGCATAAACTACCTGATTATATACATATACCAATTCAGTATCACTTAAACTACTTTCATCAATTAAGAATTGAGAAAATAGTTTATGTATCCATTTCTTTCTTTGATTCTCAATATAACCTCCTAATTCTATATGATTACAAAAATTCACAATCACCTCCTTCCTCTCCTACTACAGAAATAGATAATATTTGCTCAAATGCCAACTTATTATTAATCGGCAATAGCAACATATACGGTTCGCTAATAAATACCTGATATTGCGCCTTACTTTTGTAAGTATGTGGCTTTACGGATACTAACTCCATATTTTCATCAAATAAAACTATCCAACAGGCAGCTAAGTCCGTAAGATCAATTTGTGTTTGTAAGTTAGAGTGTTTTTTCTCAAGCAGAACTGCATCAAGAGTGTTAGGAAGGGTTTCTTTAAGGTTTACGAAAGGATTATGCATCTGCATAACATCGCATTTCATTTCAATTTCACCATCATTAAGATGGATTTTTACATTTGTTTTCATTGTGTAATAATTTTAAATTAAGAATTTAATTATTACATCAAGTAGAATATGTTTTAGTGATTTTACCATTTTAATTATCATATACCAAAATAAAAATTCAAAATATTTTTGAGTTTTTACGAACTTTAATTTTCTTGTATAGCCGTAGCTATGGAATAAAATTTAAGTAAAGTAAAAAACAAAAAGATAAAGAATTTATGCGGTATATGATGGTTAAATGGTAACACTCATCACATTTGGGCGGCTGCCCCACATCTTCATTAAACCACCGTGCCATGAGTTAGGTCGGTTGGTATCAGTTCCACTGATTCTTGATGTTATTGCGGTAAAGGTAGTATTAAATATCCTGGTTGTCAAGTTTTTTGCGCAAAAAACTTGATATAATACAATAAATGTTCTATTTTCATTCTATCGTGAATTTAATAAAACTACTCTTTTAGATTTATTATCTGCCAACTTCCATCTCTATCATTACCTATTCTTTTAATTATGTTCTTGTTTTTCAATTTATTAATGTTTTTATCAATGGCAGTGGTACTAATACCAATACTTTCAGCCATCTGCTTAATAGATATTTTTTCATTTTCAGCAATAAGTTTTACTATCTGTTTTTGACTTTCTACCAACCCTTCTACCAACCCTTCTACCAACCCTTCTACCAACCCTTCTTGACCACCCACTTTATTATTTTCTGTATAAAGCTCCACTAATAAACCTCCATCTTTTTCAATAAAATTAGGCTCTGGTAATTCTGCTTCTATACAAGAATTAATAATTTTTAAAATACCTCTCCCCCAAGTGTCAATATAACCTGCTTTGAAACAAGCATCAGCAATAATAGGATTTCTTGGACGTGAATTATGCTCTTCTTTAAGATTATCGATTGTAAGACCCATAGGGAGTATTCCTTCATTCCAAATAGATAGCCTATCATCAAAAACACGCATTTGTATTGATGCTCCCATATAAGTTCTGTGAACAAGAGCATTAAGCAACATCTCTCGTAAGGCTTCCATTGGATATCCGCCCTTTTCAATTCGCTTCATTCCTTCAAAACTTACAGGTCGGGTTAAGAATTTATGGTTAAGCTGAATTTGAACCTCCTCAATCATATAAACCAAATTACCTTCTATTACTTCTTGAAACTTCAAATCTGATGCATCTTTTCCAAATCGACCAATTTTCACTTGAATATTAGGATAAAACCTATTGGGGTCTTTACCAAATAATAAAAGCGCTGCTCTTTTGAGTTTATCACCTTCTGTCAAACGAAGTTTATCAAGTATTTCTTTAGTGCTTAAGCCATCAGTATCGGGCAATCTACCTTTGTCCTTACTTTCTTCTATAAATTTTGATATACT
>JAOZPM010000129.1:0-7426 GCA_029932765.1 Bacteroidales bacterium
ATTATATTGAAAGTGAAAAGCTTCGATAACCCGCACTACGCATAGCCCGAACGTTGTCTGCAAGGCTAACCCCTCGCCAATAAAGCACATCCCGAGAAAAACGGGAAGAGCTTGATTCAATGCCAACGCACTAGAAAACAAAAAGTATAAATAATTGTTAATAATATAACACGGAAATTTAATATGAATAAAATAAATTACTATTTTTGGATGATAAAAGAAAGGAGGAAATGCCAATGAAATAAAAAAATGGAGTGAAAATCTTTCAAACTTATTGAAAGTAGTACAAAATCGAATTGAAAAATAATTTATAATTTGATTTCAACTGATTAATTAAAGGACGGGATTACAGGTCTTTACTTTCAAACAAACTCCTGCAACCACCGCCCAAGTTAAAAACCGTAAAAATTTACGAATCATGAACAAAAGTACAAAATTTAGGCATATAGCTACACTAATAGTTTTTATTATGACTATTGGTATTAGTAATATATTGTATTCACAAACCAGTTATTATCAGAATGACCACTTTATTCAGGAAAGTGGAAATGAAGGTATTTCGTTTTATGGATGTGATCAAAATTCAGCAACATACAATATTTATAAATCAAAGGAATATTGGATTCCAACTGCTAATACGGTTGAAAAAATAATTCCTATAAATATCCATATTTTTCAAAAAAGTGATGGTACAAATAATTGGCAGAACAATTCAACTGATATTAGTCTAATCAACTGGTTTATTAGTAAAGCAAGTAATATTTATGAAAACAATATTACTCCAAGTGATCCGGTTTCAGGTGTAAATGAAGTTACGAGTGCAAAAATTAAACTCGTAGTCAATGCAATATATTTCTATCAAAATGACAATCTTAACTCTTCTACTAATGTATCTTCAATGAATACTTTCATTAATAACAACTCTCCTAATAATCTAAAAGGTGGCTTTAATTACTATTTAACAGAAGGTTACTACATGGGGGCAGCTGGCTTTTCGAATGGATTTTATATCTGTACTCTTAAATCGTATTCCCATTATGTAGCAAATAATGCTTCAAAATGGGGTTTCCCAAAACATATTGCTCATGAGTTCGGGCATGTATTGAATATTAGGCATACATATAATCAAGGATCCGGAGGTGGGCAGTCAATCTGTGACCCAACCAACATTAATTATTTAAGTGATATATATACATCAACAAACCCATGCCCACATGATGCTGGTTGGACTTGTGATTGTAACTCAAGTAGCAATACATGCACCAATAATATTATGGGGGGAACCTCCGGGTCTGGGTATTACTCACCAATGCAAGCGGGAATAATGAATAGAACATTGTCTATGGATTTAGCTTCAATGTTTGTTCATGAAGACACTTATTCTGCTATTCCAAAAGAAATTACAACTAATGAAACATGGGATTTTTCAATAAGGTTATATCAAGATTTAATAATCAAATCAGGTAATACACTTATAATTAAGTGTAATGTTTATATGCCACCATTAGCTAAAATAATAGTTGAGCCAAATGCTAAATTGATAATAGATGGTGGAAAGATAACAAATCCAATGAATTCTGAAAAGTATTGGCAAGGCATAGAAGTATGGGGAGACAAAACCAAACGACAACTTGAATCAAATCAGGGTGTTGTAGAAGTTATTAATGGAGGTACAATTGAAAATGCAAAATTTGCTATTTCTGCTATTAGACGCAAGTCCAATGGGAATTTTGATTGGGATAAAACAGGAGGAATAGTAAAACTTGATGATGCAAATTTGATTAATAATAGAATGGGTGTTTGGCTTGGTGCTTATCATAATTTTGTAATGTTAGGTAGTAATAAGCGAGAAATACGAAATGTTAGTAGTATAAAAAACAGCCATTTTGAAGTTAATAATAATATGTTTTCTGGTCAAAATTTTGAGACTTTTATAGCTCTTTGGGATTTGGGTCATTTTTCTATTAGAGGTAACTCTTTTAAGAACCTAAAAACAGGACAAACTACTACACAAAAAGGAGCAGGTATAATTGCGTATAGTGCTACCATTAATCTTGGAGATTACTGCCCTTCAACAGCTAGCGGAGATATTTCACTTTCTCAATCGCAAGCGTTGAGCATTACACCTTGTACAGGTGCTGTACGTAATCATTTTGAGGGATTATACTATGGTGTTAGAGCAATAAATGTTACAGGTCTTGCCAATAATATTGTGAGTATTGATAGAGCAGAATTCGACAATGTATACCATGGTGTATTTGTAAAGAATGCTAAATATGCTGTTATTACTCGTAGTGATTTTAATATATCCAGTACCGACCCTGGCGCAGGAAGTAGTTCAAATTTATATGATGCATATGGAATATATCTTGACGGAAGTGATGCCTATAAAGTAGAGGAAAATCATTTCAACAAAAAGGCTAGCCAACAAGGTATTAGAGGGATTGTTATTAACCAGTCTGGTAATAATGATAATGAGATATACCACAATTACCTTAGTAATATGGGCTATGCCATACAAGCACAGGGTGATAATAGAGGTCCAAATGAAGAGGGCTTGGGTATATACTGTAATGTGATGAGCAATGGTTATGCTGATATTGTAGTACAAGATGATGGTATAGCCGAAAATCAGAAATTAAGCATATTTAGTGGGAATAATGGACCACAATTTTTTCCAGCAGGCGATATCTTTACAAGCTGTAACGATAACAGTGCTTTAAATTATAATAATATCAGTAGTGGTAATATTATTTATTATGCCGATTATAATAATATACCTAATTGTACTTACGGGATTAGTATACCTCTATTTTTATCAGGTAGTTATCGCTCTTGCCCTGTAAAATTGGGTATGCCATTGGTAGCAGTACTTTCGAGCAAATCTTCGGCTAAGTTGGCTCTTAACTCCGCTAAAACCATACTAACTATATGGAAAGATGGTGGTAAAGCCGACTTAAAAGAAAAAGTAGAGACCACCCAACCATGGGATGTATATGTGGAGTTTAACAAATTGGTAGCAGAATCGCCATACCTTAGCGATGAAGTATTGCTTGCTACCATTGAAAATTCGGCATTTACCTCCTTAATGATAAAGCTACTGATGGTAGCCAATACTCATGCTTCGCATAATGATGAAATAATGAATGCCATATATAATAGAGTACCTGAAATGCCTCGTGCTTATATTTTAGAGATAGAAGCGGGTAAGAGTAGTGTGTCGCAGTTAGAGCTACTGGAAGCAAATGTAGCTGCCTGTCAGCATTCGTATAATAAATTCTCGAACGATGCAAAACGTTTATATAATATGGACTATGAAGATGGAGGCGATATTAATAATTATATTAACTTTGTTGCAGGGCTAAATACTTTGGAAAGCAAATATGAGTTGGCTACATTATATCTTCAGAATGATGATTATGAAAATATGGCTTCAACATTATATGCCATTTCATCAAATTTTGAATTGAATGAGCAGCAAAACATAGATTTAGCTAATTGGAAATCATATTTTAGTATAGTTAAAGCTGCGAAAGCAAAAGGAATACAACAAGGTATGCTTACAGATAATCAAATAACACAATTGCAATTAATAACAAAGCAATCTGACTCAAAGGTCTCTTCTGTAGCACAGTCATTATTAATGTTGGATAATCCAAGCTATAATTATGTGGAAGTTGTAAAACCGGTAAGGCTAAATAATGCTCGATTGTCAAGCCCAATAAGTGAAGTTGTAAAGGATGGAGATAAAGTACTCAACATATATCCTAATCCAAGTAAGGACTACATAACAGTAGAATACCGCACAGGCGATACATACCAAAACCTAAGTATAATAATAAAAGATGCAATAGGCAAAACGGTAATTAAAAAATCGTTGAAGGGAGGCGATAATGAAGAAATGATAAATCTTTCTGAACTAAAGTCTGGTATTTACTCGTTGATGCTTTATGGCGACGAATCGCTTATAGAGTATAAAAAAATAACAGTAGTTAAATAAACATTAACCAACAAGCTAAAGCTCTTTTGGGTTTTAGCTTGTTTTTAATTTCTTTTTATTATGAAATATTTTATTACACTATATATTTTATTATTATCATTAACAGTACAGTCGCAAGATACCACATTTAATAAATTAATATATTCCTATTCAGGCACTTCAAGCATTCAGTCTTTAATTAAAAATAACAATAATTATTACGCATGCATTGGACAAGTAGATACTCCTTATGTGCCTAATGTTGGGCTAAAAGTTGGTATAGGCATGTTTAAATTTAATAGTAATTTTGATATTATTGATTCAGTAATGATATATAAACCTATTGTTCTTAATTATGGACACGGATTTGATATTAATGTAAATGACACTAGTTTTATTTTTTGTGGAGTAATCAAGATATTACCCAAAGAAAATGGCTACATAGTAAAATTTAATAAAGAATTGGATACATTATGGACAATGCAAATACTACATCCCGATACAGCCTATGCTGATACAGCCACCGCCCCATTGGTAGCATTACGTGATGTAAAGGTAACCCCATCGGGCGATTATATTATTGTGGGCAATTATAATTATCATTGTCAAGGAAATAGAAATCGGAGCTTTATTATTAAAATGGATGAAAATGGGGGTATTATTTGGTATCGGCTTATTAATTCAAATATTTATACTAATATTATTACATCTATAGAGTTAGAAACAGTTGATTCTAGCTTTTATTTTATTTCACGTAAGAATTCTAGTCTTTATCTAATAAAATGTAATAAATACGGTATAATACAGTGGGATGTTCCTTTTAATAATTATTTATCATTTGCAAATTATACTGAGATAAAAGTAATAGATAATGAAGTAATTGTTGGTTCAAATTATATTATTCTTCCATTTACAAATCATTCTATAGGTCACTTGCATGTTGCAAGTATCGATAAACAAACTCATGCTATTAATTGGTCAAAAAAGTTTTATAGTATCACAATACTATCCAAGTGGTGGGACGGAGAAACAATAGATATAGAGCAAACACCTAGTGGTAATATAGTAGTAGGTACAGTAAGTAAGAAGCAAACTGCAACTGGATTTAATATGGATATAAGAGCAAACCTACTAATGCTCAGTAATAATGGAGATAGCCTATGGAGTCATTACTATACATACCAAAATGATAGTAATACAGTAGAAGACATGCAGTTTAGTGATATGGTAATATGCGATGATGGAGGTATATTGTTTGGCGGTAACTATTATAATTTTAGGGAGTCAATATTTTTAAGGGCATGGCTTGTAAAAACCGATAGCATGGGCAATGCACCAGGTATGTTTACTGTTGGTTTAGAAGAAAAGAATACCTTAGTAATCAAAAAACAAAAGCCCCTGCTTTATCCCAATCCTGCTACTTCAAACTTCAATTTACGCTTTGAGCAAAGCCCAAAAGAGGATATGCAGCTAAGTATCTTCTCCGCCTCTGGCGCATTGGTAAAGCAAGAGCGGCTTTCGGCCTTTGCTAATGAGTATAGGATTGATATTGGGGAGCTAAGTATAGGTCTCTATTTTGTAAGCTTAGAGTCCAATGAAAGAATAGTTTTTAATTCAAAATTTATAAAAAAATAGTATCATGAAAAAAATGGTTTTACTTTTTAGTTTAGTACTTACAGTATTATCGTCTAATGCACAAGAGTTTAGCTTTAACCTATATTTTGAAGATGGTCAGGGTAATAAAGATACGTTAGTGCTTGGCTATGATGCATCAGCTACCGATAGCATTGATGCAAACTTTGGCGAAGTAAATATTATAAGTCAAGCTTGGGACAGTGTGTTTGAGGCTAGGTGCGTAAATTTCGACCCTGATTGGTACACTCATACACCAAATTATTCAACTACCTTTCATACAAAAAAACAAATTATAGAATATAGCTATTGTCCTCCATATAATTCAAATCATTACTATAGCAATGCTATTGGAGTTATGGTAAAAAATGCTAAACCTCCTTTTGTTATGCACTGGGATTCTATACTTTTTCAAGATTCTAGTATTGTATCTAGTGGTTTTCAAATGTATCATATTATTTGTGATGCTTATCCAAAAGCTTCAGCTAGTGATAGTCTTGTCTTTGAAAGAGCATCTGGTACAGTGCAGAATTATTATATTGAAAATAATGATACTTTATGGTTTCTTGCTTTCAATTTTGCATCGTATAATACAACTGGAATAAATACCATTACCCACACTAAAAACACTTTGAGTGTTTATCCTAATCCTGCTTCATCCCAACTAAATATCAAAGTACCAAGTTTGTATAAACAACAAACCTTAAGAATAATAGTATATAATTCACAAGGAAAAGAAATTGATAAATCCGATATCCCAAAAAATACAGAAACAGTTAATTTAAATATTAATAAATTACCCTCGGGAATTTACTATTTGCACATGATTTCTGCTGAAATAATAGTTAGTATCGGTAGATTTATTAAAATTTAACCCTCGCCAAAGCAGCCATACACATCCTGCAAACGCCAGAACCCTCGCAAAAGCCTTTTGCAGCAAGAGTATGTCTGCCCCATCGCGAATAAAAAGCCCAGACAGACAACAAACGATATACTCCATGCCTAATTTAATGTAGGCTGAACGTTTATTCTTATTAGATTAGCCTCTTAGAATAATTAATAATTTAAGCAATGAAAACGGCACGTAGCATATCGCCAACCGTTGTACGCAACCAAATTGAATATCGCAAATAGATTGAAACTGATTTTATATTAACTATGGGACTTTTTTCATACAAATCAAAGACAAAAAATGATTCCGACATAAAGACAATACTTTATGATAAGTTTATTGATAATAGTAACGACTGGTTAAATCCAGACCACAATGATTTACCGTTCTTACAGAGAATAGAAAATGAGACGTTATATTTAGAGTCAGCCTCGGACGAAATGGGAGTAATTGCTTCGACAAAATTCAAAATAGACTACTCAAAAGACTTTCAAATTGAGACCAAGGTTAAGATTCAAAGTGATTCTGATGATTGTTATATGTCATTTGATTTTGGAATTAGAAAAATAGAAAATGCAATTAGAAATATAAGTGGACAGAAAATACCAACAACATTAGGAGACATTAACTATTTTATCGGATATAGTGATTCACAAGAGGTATTGATTGCTAAGTGGAAAAAAGGTAAAGAAAAATACTTTTTCAGAGAGTATGTTGATTTAATTCAAGTCGATGATTTTAATGTTATCTTGATTTCGAAATCAGGAAAAATGATTTCATACTATATTAATAATAGTCTGATTTATTCAAAAAGATTTGAGAAATTTCCAGGAGACGGATTTGGATTCGCAACATCTCCAAACGGAAAATTATGGGTTGAATACATTAAAATTGAAAACTAGAAGTAATGGCAGCGTACAACA
>JAOZPM010000130.1:0-7414 GCA_029932765.1 Bacteroidales bacterium
TGCTCCAATAGTTACCACAACCAAGCATACTAACTAACATCCCATTTATCGACCAGAGCCATAGCGGAGGTGGACAATAAATAATTAGCATATTATTATAAAGTATAATTCATATATTTACTAAATGATTGAATGAATTGTAAATTGGGGAAAAGTTAAATCAACTAAGTTCATGGTATACAAAATAATACATCCAGTACGGTTGTCGAGAGAACAGCAGCGGGAACTTATGTCCATTTTTAGCATAAATGAACTAATACCAAATTGGTATAAAGGCAAAGTTAGAAAGCCTTGTGCTAACAATTATAGCCATCTATAGCCTCGTATTACTTGTTTTACGGGATAATAAATTAGAGATTGCAAATTCTGCACTAAAATAATTAGTACATTAGCTGCTCACAAAAACCGTTAAATGGGCTTTTAGGGTGTTAATTCTGAAATTATTGGGGGGTTAATGCCTGAACTCCCGTTAGTGGCAAGTGGCAATGAACAGAAAAATACAGTATAATAAAAACCGATTTATAGTTATGAAAACAATTAGATTTTTATTAATTATTTTAACAGGTATTTTTATAAATAGTTGTGCTATTTTAAAAGATCCAATAATCACAAAAAATGATTCAATAGAAAAATATAAATACGTATTTATTCCTAAAACAAGCAATCTGACTTCTGGTACTGGTGGAGTTTATGGAAATCAGAATGGAACCTATGGTTATTCAACAAGTAAGAGTGTTAATCCAAAAGATGTTATTTCAGGAATATTATTAAAAAATGGATTTATTATTTTACCTGAAATGAAACAAGAATTAATTGATAAAACTATAATAATAAATTATGGTGAAAGTGGTAAAAGAGTTATTGCAGGAGGACTTGGAGGCACTACGATTGAAGTTACTATAAAGTTCATATCAGCCAAAGACTATGAAGTAATATGCTCTTGTACAGCTGAAGGGCAAGGCTCAACCGAAGCAGATGATATTAAGGAAGCAATAACAAGGTGTTTAGAAAGTTTATTATCAAAAGAAAATTGATTTTTTTTAGCAATGTATAACATTACCCTAATATCAACAGTTCACAAAGAATTTGGAAACTGTAACTCAAATGAGTTGCTAAAAATTATAGAAAATATTGGTCCCGACGTGATTTTTTTAGAGGCATTTGAAGACAATTATTCCAAATATGACCAAATGATATTTTCTCAATTCGGTGTCTATAAAGAACGGTTAGAACTAAAAACCATACAGAAATACAGTCAAAATCACACTTTTGAATATGTTCCAGTGCTTGACATTGGATTATCTGATGAGTTTGAAACAAAAACTAAAATTGTATCCGAAAATAAGGACTGTCAAAAATTATTAGATGATTACGGCTTATTAGAAATGGACGGTGGGTTTCAATTTCTTAACAGCGAAAAAAGTATTATTTTACAAGAAGAAATGAGAGAGTTGGAAAATCGCATAGTTGACAATGAGATTATAGAACAAAAAGTTAATGCAAACTTAGGCGCATACGAAAATTCTATGCTTCGTAATATTTATTCGTTCTGCAAAGAGAAATCATTCAATACTGCAATATTTATGTGTGGTTCTGCGCACAGAAAATCAATTAGTGAGAAAATTGAAGAATATAAAAAAAAGGAAACTATAAAATTAAATTGGACATTTTACAACGACAAAAATTAGAGCATAAATTAACACCAGCCACTAACACGCAGTAAAAATAATTTGGCGGATACAAGTTTTGGTAGCTTAATATTTTTAATTAAGTTTACTGTAAATATATACGGTAAGTAGTTTAAATGCCCAACATTTTCATATTGCCAACAGTTGGAGTCCTTTACTTAAAGCAGTGTCTATTAAAGTACAGAAAGAATTAATAAAACAAAATGGTAACAAAACTTATACTAAGCCATAAGAGGTTTCGCATTCCATAAAAAACATAATGCGACTGGAAACACAGTTGCTGCTTACTAAATATTATTACAGCTCACTTGTTCCCCAATAAGAATTACTACTTTCTATCAATATCGCTTGCTCCAGATGTTCTAACATCTACATTAGAGGGATTTCCTTTATAAGTTATACTTGATGCTCCGGAGGCTTCTCCAATTAATGATTTAGTAACTGAAACCTTAACGCTTGATGCACCACTGCAATCAATATTTGCTTCGTCAGCTTCTAAGCCATATGCTTTAAAATTACTTGCTCCCGAACATTCTAACTCTAATTTAGCAACATAACCGCTTAAATTCATATTTGCAGCTCCACTAATATCAACATCAAGTTTATTACATTTAACTTTAAGCTCTGACGATGAGGCTCCACTAAGCTCAAATTCCATATCATCGTTCTCAAATCGCGATTCGCTAGTTAAGGATGCTGCTCCACTAAGGTCTATATCCTTTAGCTCAGCCATAGTAATATAAACCATCATTTTTGTAGGGTTATTAATATTTCCTTTAGTACTTAATTCTAATTCCCCATTATTCACCTTGCTAATAACCTTCTCTATGATATTATCATCAGTTTCAATTATTAAGCTTTGTTTGTCTCCTTTTACTATAATAATTTCGAATGCACCACCGGCTTCAATAGAATTGAACGTACTAACTGCTCTTTCTTCTTTTACCAAATTTCCACTGCCATTTATTCTATTAAGAAAAGTAAATGAAAATAATAAGAATATAACTATTGCTATTCCAATTCCTTTAAGTGTAGAGAAAGTATTCATAATTTATATATTTTTTGTTTCCTATATTATTGAATTATAAAGCAGACGTCTTTTAACCATAAAAAGTTACAATCTATTTTGAAATTAACTCTGCAACCAATTTAGGAACTCCAATTGTAGCTTTTTTAGAAATGCACACCATATCTTGTATCGCTTGCTGATTTGCCTTAGGATCAATATAATACGTCTTACAATCTTGAGTAGTACAACTCATCAAACCAGCAGCAGGATATACCGAGAGCGAAGTGCCAATAATAATTAGTATATCTGCTAGATTTACTCTTTCGGCAGCATAGTCGATTAAAGGTACATCCTCGCCAAACCATACTATATGTGGACGAAGCTGGGCACCATCTTCAGCCAAATCACCTATTTTAAGTTTCCAACCTTCGAGCTCTGTAACCAAATTATCATCTTTTTCGCTCCGAACCTTTCTAAGCTCACCATGCAAGTGTAAAACATTGCTAGAGCCTGCTCTCTCGTGTAAATCATCTACATTTTGGGTAATTATTTCTACGTCGTAATGTTTTTCTAATTCTACTAAAGCTTCGTGCGCCTTATTGGGCTCTACCGAAAGAAGTTGCTTTCTTCTCGTATTATAAAAATCCATAACCAGTTGTGGTGTTTCTACCCATGCGATAGGACTCGCTACTTCTTCAATATTATACCTGTCCCACATTCCACCCATATCTCTAAAGGTAAGGATTCCACTCTCGGCACTCATTCCTGCTCCACTTAGTACAACAATTTTTTTCATATTTAGCATATATTATAATAAAACAACTTACTAATTTTTTTAAATCGAAAAGGCAGCATAAGCCCTATGATATATTAATATGCTAACCTTAGCTTTGAGTTCTCCTTAAATAATTACATTATTAAAAGAGTACCCCATAGGGTCAAATAGTATTTATTGCTCAAATATACAACATTTGTCAGTACTAAACTAGTACTTATCTATTTTATATAAATGATAAACTATACTGTGAAGAAAATTACTCTAAATATATATTATTACTTTTGTATTTGATTTCATGCAAGAATTAAAATGTTACGCATAAATTGTAATTTATTAAATTTGCATAATCATTATCAATACAAATTGAATAATTATAGAATAACACAATTCATATAAAACAAGCATTATGAGTAAGTTACTAGAAAAAGCTGCATTAGAATATCATATGCAAGGTGGAAAGCCAGGAAAAGTGGAAGTAGTACCAACGAAACCATATTCTACACAAAGAGATTTATCATTAGCCTACTCACCAGGAGTAGCTTATCCATGTTTAGCCATTGAGAAAAACCCAGCAGATGCCTATAAGTATACTGCAAAGGGGAATCTAGTGGCAGTAATATCAAACGGTACTGCGGTACTTGGTTTAGGAAATATTGGAGCATTAGCAGGCAAGCCAGTAATGGAAGGCAAGGGTCTTTTATTTAAGATTTTTGCTGATGTTGATGTATTTGATATTGAAATAAGCACAAGAGATATTGATAAGTTTGTAGAAACAGTAATTGAGATAGCTCCTACTTTTGGAGGTATCAATTTGGAGGACATAAAAGCTCCTGAGTGTTTCGAGATTGAGCGTAGAGTAAAAGAGGCTCTTGATATTCCTGTAATGCACGACGATCAACATGGAACAGCAATAATCTCAGCTGCAGGTTTAGTTTCAGCTTTGGAACTTACTGGAAAAGATATTTCTAAGGTTAAATTAGTTGTAAGTGGAGCTGGTGCTTCTGCATCTGCTTGTACACGTTTGTATATGTCAGTTGGTGTAAAGCCCGAGAATATACTAATGTGCGATAGTAAAGGTGTTCTTAGAACTGCTCGTACTGATATGAACGATGCGAAGAAAGAATTTGCCCGTGATACCGACAAAAAAACTCTTTCAGATGCTCTTGTTGGTGCAGATATATTCTTAGGATTATCTGTTAAAGGAGCCATGAGCAAAGATATGCTTGCTTCTATGGCAGACGAACCAATTGTATTTGCAATGGCTAATCCAGATCCAGAAATCACTTACGAAGACGCATTGGCTACTCGTCAGGATTTAATATTTGCAACGGGTCGTTCTGATTATCCTAACCAAATTAATAATGTATTAGGATTTCCTTTTATTTTTAGAGGCGCACTCGACGTTAGAGCTACAGCTATTAATGAAGAAATGAAAATTGCTGCGGTTTATGCATTGGCAGAATTGGCGAAAGAGCCAGTACCTGATGTAGTACAAAAGGCTTATGGCAAAACTGAGATGGGATTTGGAAAGGAATATATTGTTCCTACACCTCTTGACCCACGATTGATAGAGTATGTTTCTGTTGCAGTAGCAAAAGCGGCAGTTGATTCAGGTGTTGCTACCCAAGAAATTAAAGATTGGGATGCTTATAAATCTGAGCTTCGCCAACGTATGGGAATTGATAACTCAATAATGAGATCGGCATATTCAAAAGCTAAGGCAGCACCAAAGCGTGTAGTTTATACTGATGCTAGCGACATTAAAGTAATGCAAGCAGCAATTCAGGTTAGTAATGAAGGTATTGCTATTCCTATTTTATTAGGAAATGAGAAGCTAATTAAGGAAAGTGCAGAAAAGTTTGCATTAGATATTAGTGATATTAAGATTGTTAATTTCTCTTCTTCGGCTATGGCTGATACAAGACAGAAATACGCAAAACTACTTTGTAATAAACGTAATAGAAGAGGTATTTCATATAGTCAAGCTCTAAGCAAAATGTTTGACGAAAACTATTTTGGAGTTGCTATGGTAGAGAGTGGAGATGCTGATGCAATGATTGCTGGTTTAAATACCAAATATGCCTCAGCAATACGCCCTGCACTACAAATTATTGGTAAGCGCGATGATATAAATAAGATTGCTGGTATGTATATTATGAATACCAAAAAGGGTCCATTTTTCTTAGCTGATACTACTATAAATACAGACCCTAGTGCTCAAGAATTGGTAGATATTACCTTACTAACTGCAAATGAAGTTCGTAATTTTGGTTTTGATCCAAATATTGCATTATTATCATATTCAAACTTTGGTTCTACTGAGGCTGAAAGCTCATTAAAGATGAGTGAGGCTGTATCAATTCTTCATGAAAGTCACCCTGATATTATGGTTGATGGTGAGATGCAAGCTAATTTTGCTCTTAATACAAATTTAAGAACTGAGCGTTACCCATTTTCAAAATTAGGAAATAGAGATGTAAACACATTAATCTTTCCAAGCTTAAATTCTGGAAATATTGCTTATAAGATGCTCCAAGAAATTGGACATGCTGAGGCAATTGGACCTATCGTTATGGGTCTTAAAAAACCTGTTCATATTCTTCAGCTTTCAAGCTCAGTTCGTGAAATTGTAGATATGACTGCTATTGCTGTTGTTGATGCAATTAATGGTCAGCAAAAACTTGATTAAGAAAACATAATTCTTAAAATATACATAAAGCCACAATTTAAATTGTGGCTTTTTTTATGCCACAAAAAAATGTCTATAAGCAATATGTAGATATAGCATTATATTTAATATGAATAGCTTATCATAATCAGTATTGTGAACTAAATAGTCAAATAAGATGTTTTTCGAAAAGTCCTCTCAGTTTATATTTTGATAAAGAAGTTATACAAAGCAGACTTATATCAACTTAATAATAGAGTTTTATAAAGTATTATAACTCCATATATTAAAAAGCTTTTGTACTTTAGTAGCTCGAAATATCGATGGTGTTTTATCACCCATAATCAACATATTTCATAAGTTAATACACACTCTGCACAGAAATAATATGAATATTGATTCTATTTGTATATCTAGAAAAAACATACTCCAAAATGGTGTATGTAAGGCTGTGTATTCTTTAAAAAAACATTTTACAAAAGAAAAAAACATTTGTTCTTCTATAGATTATAGTTGGAGCAATAAATTTTTATAACACACATAAACCCGTCTGTTGTTATTAACAGGCATATAAAAAACAAATATTATGACAGCTTTAAAAGAAAAACTGTACAAAAAGATTCAAGAACATCGACCAAGAACTACTAAACTACTGAAAGAGTATGGTAGCGTAAAAGTTGGTGAAGTAACAATTGATCAAGCAATAGGTGGCGCAAGAGGCGTTAGATGTTTGGTAACTGACATTTCTTATTTAGATCCAATGGAAGGTATCCGTTTCCGTGGATATACTATTCCTGAAACTATGGCAGCATTGCCAAAGCCAGAAGGTAAAGATTACCCTTATGTTGAAGGTTTTTGGTATTTACTATTGACTGGTGATATTCCAACATTGGAAGAGACTATGGAATTAGTAGAAGACTTTAAAAACAGAAGTGAAGTTCCATCATATGTATTTGATGTAATTAAGGCTTTACCAAAGGATTCTCATCCAATGGTTATGTTTAATTCTGCAATTCTTGCAATGCAGAAAGAAAGTAAATTTGCTAAATTCTATAACGAAGGGTTCAATAAAATGGATGCTTGGGATTCAATGTTCGAAGATTCAACAGATCTTTTAGCTCGTTTACCAGAAATTGCTGCTTTTATTTACCGTTATAAGTATAAAGGTGGTGATATTATCGCTAATCCAAAAGTAGATATGGGATCTAACTTCGCTAAAATGATGGGTATTGATGCTCCTTATGATGATGTTGCTCGTATGTATTTCATTC
>JAOZPM010000033.1:0-23925 GCA_029932765.1 Bacteroidales bacterium
TTATGAAAATGCTTAAACTTCCTTATTATCAATTTGAACAACAATATAGGCGAGCGTTATTTAATATTATAGCAAGAAATCATGATGACCATGTGAAAAACTTTTCTTTCTTAATGAACGAAGATGGGAAATGGAAAATTTCTCCAGCTTATGATATTACATATCAATATAAAGATGGAGGAGCTTGGACTAATGTTCATCAATCATCTATTAGCGGTAAGTTCGATAATTTTACTAGAAATGATTTGCTAAGTTTTGGTAAATTATTTGGTATCAAAAAAGCTAATCATATCTTGGAAGAAATTATAACAGCTGTAAGTCAATGGCCTAAAATAGCTAAAGAGATGGATATTCCTAAAAAGGAGATAGAAAGTATTAGTAGTAATTTGAGAATTAGTAATTTTAATAATTAAGAAAATAACATATAGAATCTAACGCCAGTAACTAACAACTAAGCAATAGTTTTTGACTTTTTTTCCAGATGCCGAACATTCCGATAATTATCGAAATTATAGCTCCCAGATGGTGCACTAACACACCATGGCACTGATGCGCTCCCGACAACTGTATGGGATTTATCGCGTACCATCAATATAACAACTTACACAAAATCGTTATAAGGGTTTTAAAGGTATTAGTTCTGATTTTTATTGGGGTGTCGTATCATAATCGAATATTTTCGGCTCATACCGTATCATATTCAAATAAAAATACCAAGTAAGCCAACACCACTTTGCTCCCAAAATCGAGGCTTGGGTTGAAATGATAATTACAGTTGAATTAGTCAGACTCAGTGCATCTTAAAGACGCACCGAGTCTATTAAGTAAGTAGCTTCAGTAAAGATGCCCCAAATCTATTAAGCATAATTGGTATTACATAAGATTTATAATTTAAAAATGTATGCTTGTCCTGCAAACTTTCCCATAATTTGTTTTCCATTTGCAAGATTTTTTGTAAATTTGTGCAAATACTATTTATATTATAAACAGTAATAAAAGCAAATACGCTCTTAAATCACGCTCTATATGAAAATCATAAAGCAGTTTTTTATAATAATAAGCATAAGTCTAATTGCATTATTTTCAAATAATCATATTTTAGCACAGAATAGCAGCACCTTAAATATTGAGGAGTCCTATGAATTGTCCAAATATGCAGATAGCACAGTGATAAGCCTTCTATACGATTCTATTTGGCATTATCTTGAAAGAGATTTAATTATTACCAAAGCATTAATCCCTATTTACAAAAAATATATAGACAAGTCTGGTATAGACTTTTACTTCGTTGATCTATGCAATATTAAAAGCGCTTATTACAATTATAAGAATATGAATGACTCAGCGATATTCTTTCTTGAGAAATCCATAAACAGAATACAGAATAGCAAAAATGATATTAAAACAAAAAAAGAAAGTATATACCGACTTCCCTTTCTTTATAATAATTTAGCAATTATTTATGATGATTTGGGAATGTATGAGTCCGCTATTGAGTTTCAATTGAAAAGTATATATGGGCTAAGGAGCATATTTAAAACGGACACAAACAATGTGGATTTAAACATATTGTATTCAAATGTTCATACAGAATTAGGTATGTTTTATTCAAATTTTAATGACACTATCAATTCCCACAAATATTTTCTTAAAGGAATTAATTTGGCCCATAAATTTAATATTAATGAAGCCTTGGCCTATGCAGAATTAAACTATGCAGTTTTTCTTACAGATATTGATGAATTAGAAATAGCACTAACATACTTTCAAAAAGGCAAAATTTATTACGCAAAAGAGGGTCAATATTATAGTCAGCTAATTATTGCACTAAATGAAGCTAATATTTACGACAAGAAAGGCAAAACAGACATAGCTATTGCAATAGCTGATAGCTGCAATAAAGTGGCAAAAAAACTTGGTTATGAAGCGCTGAACCTTTCTTCATTAAAAATGATTTTCTACTTCTATTATAATAATACTAGTATTTATGATTATAATAAGAAAGCCATAAATGCCGCTAATAAATACCTTCAAAATGCACGATTAAATAATGACCTATTAGGCATTGCTGAAGTATCATTCGATTTGGCAAAAATACTGAATAAAAATGGAGAACATAATAAAGCGGCATTGCTTTTAATTGAATCAAAAACTATTAGCGATTCTATAAATAATATGGATCAACAATCAAATGTATCTATTCTAGAATCAAAGCATAAACTCATTCAAACAAATATGGAGAATAAGCTCCTTATTAAAGAAAACAAGCTTAAAGACAAGTATATATCATATCAATTAATAACAAGAAATATTATTATTGTATTATTAATAATTACACTATTATTTGGTTATAATATAATTCGTAATAATGGAAAAATAAAAAAGATAAACCTCCAACTAGAAGAAACCAATGAGATTCTAGAGCAAAAATCAATAAAACTAGAGCAATATAATTCTGCCTTAGAAAAAATATTTGGAACGTTTTCTCACGATTTACGAGGGCCCATAGGTACTGCTGATTCTTTTTTTAGAATATTAGAAGAGGATGGTGACATTACAGAGGAAGAGAAAGATGAGTATATTAAAATGATTGGAAAATCGATGAAATCAACATTTTTAATGTTAGAGAATTTACTGTATTGGTCAAAAAACCGCTTAGAAAATAAACCCAATATTTCAGAATTTTCTATACACTCTCTTATTATCAATATTATAGAAAATATTGAGCTAACTATATTTACTAAACAAATAAAAATAATAAATAACATTGATAATTCTATAATTATTAAAAGTGATGAAGATTATTTACGAATTATACTTAGAAACCTAATTAGTAATGCAATAAAATTTACTCCTGAAAATGGAGAAATAAACATTGGATATTATCTAAAAGATAATATGCGCTATATCTCAATCAAGGATAATGGTGTTGGAATGTATGAAGAACAATGTGCTAATTTATTTAATAACAACAATCCTATTTCAAATCTGGGCACTAATAATGAAAAAGGAACAGGGCTTGGTCTATTAATTAGTTCGGAACTTATACAAAGCATTGGTGGAGAGATAAAGGTAGAAAGCAAGATAAACCAAGGAAGTACTTTTTATATAACTCTACCTATGCATGCAAATATTGATAAAGCAAATTAATAAATTAGTGATTACTCTTATTATTAGCCATATAAACCATTTAAAACCTAGTTAACATGAAGTTATTTCTATTTACTGTTTGCTTCTCAATCATATCAATATATGGAATGGGGCAACCCGCTAATATTACCCTAAAAGTTACTAATATTAATAATACTAAAGGAGATATGACTATTGCAATATTTAATAGTGCAGATGGTTTTCCTGAAGGCGATAACTATTTTATTGGAAAGAAGATTCCTGTAAGTTCCAGAGATTTTAAATATGTTTTTAGCAATATTCCATTGGGGAAATATGCGATAGCAATTTATCACGATTTGGACAAAAACGGTGAACTTAATACAAGCTGGATTGGAATTCCCAGTGAACCTTATGGCTTTTCTTATAAAAAGAAAGGTGATAGTGGCTCACCAGATTTTGATGAAGCATTATTTGAATTAGAAGGTGATAAAGTGATTGTGATAGAGCTAATTGATTAAGAGAACGTTCAAGGTTAATATAACTATTTACCCTGAAGCTTCTTTTTCAAATCCATTCTACTCATTGAAAAGGTCTTGGTTTCAGCATCAATATATTCAATAATAATAATGGCTTTTTTGCTTAATTCGTCAATATTATAGTCATTCTCCCTTTTCAATTCTTTAATTTTATCAATAATTCCCGATAGTAAGTTTGGTAGTAGCTCAACATTAATGATGTCTCTTTTTTCAATCTTTTCTAGAATAATGGATTTATCACTACTTATTAGCTCGTCTAAAGTAAACTCAAAATTAGAAGACAAATCATCATTGATTTCCTTAATTATTACTTCAAAATCCACAGCCTTTAATCCACTAACTTTACTTACCAGTTTTGATAATATATGAGTTAAGTTCTCAATTTCTTTCATTAAAAAGTCTCGTCGTTCCATAATGTAATTTTAAGAATAATAATCTTTTTTTAGAATTAATAAGCTGAAAGAGAAATCCTACAACTTATAAATCATCAACAATACTGTGGAGAGCATTCACTAGCGATTCGCCGAGTTTTATGGAGCGCTCCGAAGACCATCCAAAGATTGGGTCTGGGATATTATCATTTTGCTTAAAAGGCATCTCTAGAGTTTGTGAAAGGCATTTAAACTCTTCTCCAATATTTTTTGAACATATCATTAAGTTCGCAGTGCCTGCTTCATTCTTTGGATACCCATGCTCGTCTTGCAAATCCTGATTTATAGATTTCCAATTATGCATAAAGTTGTCGGTAAGCGAACTAAGCTTTTTATCAAAAGAAGGAATGCCTTCTATCCCTGAGATAAATACATAAGGAAGCCCTTCGTCGCCATGCACATCAAGATTAAAATCCATTCCTATTTCTCTCATTTTTTGTTTTGCATAATATACTTCTGGGCTATTCTCAATATTAGGATTTGCCCATTCTCTATTAAGATTTATACCATTGGCATTTACTCTTAAATTACCTAATATACTGCCATCAATATTCATATTAGGGATAAGATATAGGTTGGCTTTTTTAAGCAAACTAACTGAGGAAGAATCTTCCTCATCGAGTATGCGGCTAATAAGTCCAAGCATAAACCACTCAGCCATAGATTCGCCAGGGTGCTGACGAGCAATTACCCAAAGTTTTTTCTTTGTATTATCACCATCCCCTATTCTCAGAAAATCAATAGGTCTTCCCTGTATAGTTTCTCCTATGCTTTCCAGCTTACATAATGGAGATTGCTGCGCACTATTTACCAAATTCAGATGCTGCTCATAGGAAAATGGGGCAAAATAAGCAATATAAACAGAGTCATAATCTGGCGTAAATTCCATACTCAAAACTCCATCTTTATAATCTGTAGGTATCTGAAACCATGTTTCGCGATCGTAAGAAGCTCTAACTTGATAATTCTCCCAACCTTCGGGATATGCAGCATCTCCAGCATTTATAATATTTAATTTGCAAGCCTGATCTTTGCCACCTTGCATTCTAAAATAAAACCACTGCAAGAAATCAGATTTAGTATCCTTTTCTATTTTAAGTTGTATATTATTACTGTCTTTTATATCGATTACTTCAATGTTTCCTGCATCAAAGTTTGAACTTATACTTATGCTCATAATTTTTTATTTAAATTTAATAAGACTGCTAATATACAAAAACTCATCTTTAATTTGATTTAATAAAATGAGCTTTTTAATTGGCTGCTGATAATTATAACTCTATGTTGCTAATATTATACTTGCTTTAGACGCTGATTGTTATGATTATTATGATTGTTTTAGTCCTGCCCTCCTTGCGGCAAACAGACTAAAACCTTTCATTACAATCTAAGTATTTTAATTATAATTGGCATAACAACCATAATTATACCAATTTGGTATCAAAATACGCTATAAATAAATTGGAATATATTTTCCTATTAGAAGGCAAAAATTATTTGCATAGCCGTAGCTATGGAAATAATTTTTAACGCAGTAATAGGGAAATATAAACGATTTATATGGCGTGTTTTGGTATTAATTTGGTATTAATCCAATAGAACAAAAAAAGGCTAGATTGAAACAACCTAGCCTAATATTTTATCTATAAAATGTTCAAACTATCGGCGTGCCTCATTTGAAAATTTTGCACTATAAGTTTCGAAAATTGTATTTGCATGTTGTTGAATATCTGCCTGACCATATTGACCTGCCAAGCGAGAAACGTCTCTTACAATAACTAATGCATTATTCTTTTCGTTAATATACTCGCCAAATACTTTATCGTTATAATAAAACTTAAGGTCGTGAAGAGCAATATCGGCCAAACGTTGAGAAATAGCATTTGCTTTTTCAATTTCGCCAACTCTGTAATAACCTTCCATTATAGGAACCATAAAGAAATCATAAGGAACAGTTTCTTCAGGAAGAACCTCCATACATCTATCCAGCACTTTAAGAGCTCTCTCATTATCACCTTCTTTTATTAGCTCAGTAGTAAGGCGAGCAAAGTTGCTTCTATAGTTTCTGATGGAGCGCATATGATGCTCATCAAAATATAGACTCTCGTCATTAAGCCCATCATATTTAAATACGTTCATTATACTATTATAAAGAACATCTGTATTTACTCTACCATATGAACCTTGAGTATAGTTTCCGCTACTCTTAATTGGCACTAGGCGATATGTCATTCCATCGAGCTGGAAATACTGCATTAGGTCTAAATAAGCATCAGCACCTGTTGTAATAGCATAATAAATTGGTCTATCCCAATTAAAGGAGGCCAACATTTCCATCATCATCAGATTATTCTTCTGAACAAGATTCTTATTTATTTTCCACTCTACTTTATCAACAATTAAAGCAGTATCTTTTTCTGCAACAGTACCATTTGCCACCACTTTCTTTTTATCAACTTTTATATAAACATTTTTTGTTGGCAAATAGTTCATACTTGAACCATCGCGTAGTTGCATTTTAGTTTTAGGATTAGAGCTAAAATAAAAGTTCATTATATCTCTAATATTATAATACTGTCCTTTTTTGGCTACTTTATTCTCCTCAAAGAAATAACCAGCATCATTTGTTCCTTGTATATATTGGTCTCTACCAATACTCAAAGGAATAGGATCTGCATCATAAGATTTTCTTCTCATTTGATCTACATACCAGTCGGTATTAAATAAACTAAGGTTTACAATCTTAATATCTGTACGTACACCTTCAACCTCTTGAGCATACCAAAGAGGGAAAGTATCGTTATCTCCATTAGTAAACAGAATTGCATTTTTTTCGCAAGAGTTCAGATAATTCTTAGCAATATTCAGTGTATTATATCTGCCAGATCTATCATGATCGTCCCAGTTTTCGCTAGCCAAAACTCCTGGTACAAGCACTAGGGTAATAGCTGTAGCAGCTATAGCAGTAACTTTGGGATTAACTTTGGTTCGCAATAAATCATATATTGCTAAAACACCTAAGCCAAGCCATATTGCAAAGGCATAGAAGGATGCCACGTATGCATAATCTCTTTCGCGAGGCTGATAAGGATATTGATTAAGATAGACTACAATTGCAAGCCCTGTCATTAAGAATAATGCTAGAACAACAACTCCATCTTTATAATTTTTCATAAAGTGATAAACCATTCCCAATAATCCCAATAATAATGGCAAGAAGTAATACTTATTATTCCCTTTATTATTCAGCAAATTCATAGGAAGCATACTCTGATCTCCCAATCGGGCAGTATCAATAGCGCTTATACCAGAAATCCAGTTGCCATGTAATTTATCGCCATGCCCTTGAATATCATTCTGACGACCAACAAAATTCCACATAAAGTAGCGCAAATACATATGCCCTATCTGATAGTTGACAAAGAAATTAAGGTTATCGCCAAAACTAGGCACCTCTATTACTTTCTGCTTCCCTTGATCAGTTACAGTAATCCTCTTAGGATTATTCATATAACTTTTATAAACATTGGCATGTGGCGCACGTTGATTACTCCACATTCGAGGAAAGAACGTTGTTACATTACTCGCATAAGTCGGAGTTCTATTTTTTCTTAAATCCGTTAAAACGTAAGCTTGTTTTATGGAATATGATGCATTATTTTTCTCGGCAATAAACTTCTCAGCATCTTTTTTATACTGATAAAATTTTATTAAGCCTCTATCACCAACCTTAATTTTTGATGATTTTGGCAAGCTCTTTTCTACTACAACACAGTATAATTTTGTATAAACGGCAGATTTATCTTCCCATTGACTACCAGGATTTGTTGGCGAGTTGAAATAAGGGCCAGTTAGCAATGGCGTAGAACCATATTGCTCACGATTTAAGTATGCCAACATTGATGTTGCATCCTCAGGATTATTCTCATCAATAGGAGTATTAGCATTTGATCTAATTACAAGAATAAAGAATGAAGAATATCCAATAATTAAGAATGTAACTCCCAAAATTACCGTATTGGCAACAAGTTTCTTATTCTTTTGAGTATAAAATAATCCATAAGCAATAGACGCAAGTACAATAAAGAAATATACAATAGTACCACTATGGAAAGGCATTCCAAGATTATTAACAAAGAATATTTCAAAATTACCAGCAAGGATAACAACCCATGGAATAATACCATACATTATTATTGCCAATAGAAAAATTGATAAAATACCCGATAAAATGATTCCCTTAGGAGAAGTTTCGTATTTCTTGAAATAGTAAATATAAACTAATGCCGGAATAGTTAGCAAGTTAAGAAGGTGAACACCTATTGAAAGGCCTATAAGGTATGCTATAAGAATTAACCAACGGTATCCATGTCGCTTATCGGCCACATCTTCCCATTTGAGCATTGCCCAAAATACAATTGCTGTAAAGAACGAACTAAGTGCGTACACCTCGCCCTCTACTGCCGAAAACCAAAACGAATCGGTAAAAGTATAAGCTAAAGCTCCCACAAGTCCACTACCAATAATAGCAATAAGATTAGCTCCTTCAATTTTTGCATTATCGCCTTTGATAATCATTTTGCGAGCAAGATGAGTTATCGACCAGAACAAAAATAGAATAGTAAAACTACTTGCAAAAGCTGACATTACATTAACCATAAACGCCACTTGAGAGGTATCGGTAGCAAATAAACTAAAAAACTTTCCTAAAAGTTGAAAAAATGGTGCCCCTGGAGGGTGACCAACTTGTAATTTATATGCTGTTGCAATATACTCTCCACAGTCCCAAAGACTTGCTGTTGGCTCTGCCGTTAAAAGATACACTGTTGATGCTAAGGCAAATACTGCCCAGCCAATCCAGTTATTTAACTTTTGATAAACTTTCATATGTTTTGTTTTGTAAGTTTTGTTGCATAAATTAAAAATCCTTTTTAAGGCTTTTATAACTAATTTTTCGATCCACG
Organism: Bacteroidales bacterium; assembly: GCA_029932765.1. Taxonomy (GTDB): domain Bacteria; phylum Bacteroidota; class Bacteroidia; order Bacteroidales; family UBA1556; genus UBA6267. The sequence goes on from JAOZPM010000033.1 coordinate 9,043, forward strand.
AATTTAAAAAAAAAACGTTGCTAACTAATACTTATTATCCCTTTAACAAAAAATAATACAATACTTAAGAAATATTTAGCTAATCTTCTGTTTCCAATTCCCATATTTGCTCATTATCCCAGTTAGCTCTTATATCAATTATTTTATTCACATAATAAATTCTTTCAGGTAAAAGGCGCTTTTCAAAATCACCTCTATCCCATTTTCCATTACCATTATTATCAAGAATAGCCTTAATTTTATATTTTCCAGGAATCATATATGGGTATTTAATTAATTGCGATTCGTTAATAAAATCTTCTCTAATAATCTCTTCCTTAGCATTTAAAAGTTGTACTATTAGAGAGTTATTGCCAGGATAATTCACTTCTAAATCAAGACTACCATACTCGCGAAGTTCAGTGGTCGAAAAAATCCTTTCTATGGAATCGTTGGTAGAATTATACAAATCGAAGAAAGTACTATCGTCTACTACTAATTTATATTTTTTTCTCTCCTCAAAATTTGCTTTTATACTAACTCTTTTTCTTCTGTCTTCATTAGTTATACGAGTTTCAATCTTTACGGGTCTCCACAAAGTATCTCGTGCTTTATATAGATGTATTCTATCAGCTTGGTATTTCGCAAGAGGCACTTCAAATGCAAAACTCAATTCAGAGAAAAAATGTATTGATCTAGTTATTTTATCAGATATTTTTATCTTTACAATAACCTTCTTTTTGATGGTATCTGTTTTTTCTTTATTTTTCTTTTTATTACCAAAAATAGCAAAGCTAGAGCTTGAAGATTTCCTTTTTTGCTTTTTTGCTAATACAATTTCTAAAGTATCTAAATGCAAATCGCCATCAGCAACAATAATGTCTATAGAATCTTGCTCAACACCCATAAGATAGCAAGTTACACTATCCCGATCATTACCATAAACATCAAAATGCCAATCTTTTTCTGGCTCAAAATTCAATGGAATAAGATTAAAATTATCAATAGGTTTATTGAAAGTAAAAAGTATTTTTTTAGTCGGAGTCACTTTCTTATCCATATACTTTATCTCATCAGGCCATTCCTGAAAAACAAAAAGATTCAAATCCTTAGGTTTCTCCTTTTTAGGCTTTACACTATCGTTACCTATAAACTCTGATGGGTGATATGGCGAAACTAAGGTCTTGCAAAAAGCTATTTCCTCATCTTCTTGGTCGTAAATATAATTCCTATTTGCATCCTTCAATGCATAAATTTGATATTCTCCAGGAGCTAAATTAGGAAGTTTAAAATTACCAATTTTATTAGCTTTTGTAAGGTAATATGGTTTTTCTTTATAAATAACACTATCGTCTTTAGACTTATAAAGCATCACAAAGAGTTCGTCATAATTAGTATGATCAAAGGCTTTTACAGCAGACCCTTCTATTATTAACGAATCAACAATAGCACCTGTAGAAAAAACATAAGAGAAATTACGCACAGGTATTCTTTCCTTATAATTAACAACAGCATTGCCAAAGAATATAGTATAGGTAGTGTTTTCTTTCAAAGAGTCAGGAATCTCTACAATAAGCTTTTTTCCATTGACACTAACTATAGGTTTCTCGGGCATTTGTGGCGATACTACCATTTGTTGATTTAGTTTATCAAGTACAATAAACTCATCAAATTTTATCACAACCTTATTTTCTGCAAAATTTACACTTCCATTTTGCGGATTATAATTTAATGCCACAGGTGCACTTGTATCCTTTGTCCCTCCTGTAGGCCTTACTATAGTAGCGCAAGCACTTATGGCTATAACTATAGCTATAGCTATATATGTTCTAATTCTTCTTTGCATAAAAATATTTTTCCAAAGGCAAAGATATAATAAATAGTTTTTGATGTAATGAAAGTGAAGCCGCTGTTTACTAATTTTTAGTAATATTATTATAGAAAGCTAATATACAAGCCTTTTTTTAATTATTTTTGTTAATAATTATCCATCTAATATTGCATAATATGAAGCAGCACATTATTAATTCTTCTTTTATTCTATTCTTTTTGATTATAGGAGTTTCTTCCTATTCTCAAGTAGAGAAAGATACTGTTAATACCAAAACCATGCAAACTATTAATAGTTTGGATGAGCCAATTCATGTTGGTCTGGTGCTAAGTGGTGGTGGCGCCAAGGGGCTTGCCCATATTGGAGTATTAAAAGTACTTGAAGAAGAGGGAATTTATGTGGATTTTATTGGAGGTACAAGTATGGGTGGTCTTGTTGGCGGTTTATATGCCAGTGGGTACAGCCCTTGGGAACTTGACTCTATTACAAAATCAATGCCTTGGACAAAATTAATGAGTGACGAACCCGAACGCTCAGATTTGCCCGTTGATGAAAAAATAAATAATGACCAATATCTTCTAAGTCTGCCTGTTAAAGGTTTTATTCCTGGTTTACCAAAAGGGCTTCGAGAAGGGCAACTTGTTCTTAATTACATTAATAAACTAACATGGCCTGTTGCCGACATCAAAGATTTTTCCAAGCTTCCTATACCTTTCTTTTGTGTAGCTACAAAACTTGCAACAGGTGATACTATGGTGCTTGATAATGGCGAGCTTTCTCTTGCACTTAGAGCTACCATGTCCATCCCTACAATATTTAACCCTGTTGATTTTCAAGGGCATATGCTTATTGATGGTATGATGGTGAATAACTTTCCCATAGATATTATGAAACTTAATAAGGAGGTCGACTTTATAATTGGTGTAGATGTGGGTTCTCCTTTACTAAATATAGATGAAATTACAAGCATACTAAGCATATTAGAACAAACAAGTAGCTACCATGCCTATAATAGATTGTTAGAAAATATTAAACTAACAGATCTATACCTCAAGCCTGAAACAGATGATATATCAGCCTTAGATTTTAGCGATGTAGGAAAGGTAATTGATAGAGGTGAGAATATTGCTCGTGCAAATATTGACAAGATAAGAGCATTAGCAAAAAAAATAAAGGACAATAAGAAAAAGTATGAAACTGCAAGAGAAATTCAAAAACCTGATATTTTTTATATATCAAAAGTAAATATCATAGGATTGGATAATGTACCTGAAACTATGGTATTAGGGCGTTTGGGATTAAACTTACCAGGGACTAACGATATAATGCGTATAAACAATGCAATTGACAGACTTTATAGCAGTAACTTCTTTAAATCTATTAATTACAAATTAGAAAAAACTCTTGATTCCTATATTCTAAATATAGAAGTTGAAGAAAAATCAGAGAATCGTTTTGAAATTGGAGCTAATTATAATTACGACCTTGGAGCTAATTTGAAAGTTAATTTCCTATTCAACAACTTCCTTATTAAAGGTTCTAAAACCAATATGTCTATCAAAATGGGGAATTCTCCAGCTGGCGAAATACTGTTTTTATCAGAAAGAGGACAGAGGGTTGGTTTTGGTTTAGATATAGGTTATAAATCTAGACCTTACTATACATATAATGATGATTTTAAGTCTATTAAAGGTAAATACTTTACTCGTTTCGGAAATATAAGTGCATTTGGAAATATTAATTACTCCAATAATTCAAATTTGGTAATTGGAGTTAATCTAGAGTTTTTTGATATCTCTGCCGAAGTATCACCAATCCCTGTTGAGGGTTTAGCTATTTTTTATAATAATATTTATTTAAAATTTATTAATGACAGTTACGACAATAAATACTTCCCCACTAAAGGAACATTCTTGAGTATGCAAACCAGTTATGTTAACGTGGGAAGACCAGAAACTGGTGTATTTTCTAAAGTAAAAATGGGATCAGTATTAAATATAACAAATAGGCTAAGTTTCTTGCCAAAATTATTTGTTGGAGGATTATGGAGTACAGACAATAGTAGTGAATATGCATATTACTTTATTATTGGTGGTAGCAATCAAAAAGAATATGCAAACAGTGTTTATATGCCAGGCGTACCGTTTAGTGCTTTTATAATAAATAATGTAGCCATCACTTATCTAGATTTAAGATATAAACTAGGGAAATCTCATTACATATATTTAAGACCTAATGCAGCTCTAGTATCAAACTATTTTGAAGAGCTCCTAACAAATTCAATATTAATATTTTCTGCTTCAGTAGGTTATACTTATAACTCCCCAATAGGACCAATAGGATTACAATTAAATACTTCAACATTAAATAAGGAATTGGGATTATATATTAATATTGGAATGGATATATAATTCCCATTTGATATAAAGCTAAACTGCAAAAGCAGTAAGCTTAGCTTCTATTATATCCATAATACTCAGTGCTTTAGTAGCATCTAGTGGGTAAGCAAAGCATTTAATTTCATAGTTATCAGCAATCTTCTTTGCAGCAATAGTATTATGGTCATAAATACCTGTAAGCTTATAACTTCCATTATTCTTAATTTGAGTTATATGCTCATCAATATCATCTCCCAGACCAAAAAATTGCAAGGTGTTTCATAAAACTACGACTTTTATCAAAAATAAGTCTATTTATTTAGCTATAAAACACTTAAATTTGCAGATAATTAAAGTACAATTGTTAATAATTAAAAAGCATAAATGACTGACACATACCGCCATAAAGGAATGCGCCGCGCATTAGTTGAAGAAATAATAAAGAAGGGTATTACCAATGAGTCTGTTATTAAGGCAATTGGAAAAATACCTCGGCACCAATTCCTTGATTCTTCTTTCGATAGATTTGCTTATAATGATGTTGCATTCCCCATAGGATCGGGGCAAACAATATCACAACCATTTACTGTAGCTTTTCAGTCCGAACTCTTAGAAATAAAACGTGGCGATAAAATTCTAGAAGTGGGAACAGGCTCTGGCTATCAGGCAAGTGTGCTATGTGAATTGGGAGCAAAAGTTTATAGTATCGAACGTCAGAAAAAACTTTATGATAAGACTTCCAAATTTCTTAATAAAATGGGGTATCGCCTGAACCTCTTTTATGGAGATGGTTATAAAGGGCTTCCAACTTATGGGCCTTTTGACAAAATAATAATTACTGCAGGAGCGCCTGAGATTCCTAAGAAACTACTATTACAACTCAAAATTGGCGGTTGGATGATTATTCCAATTGGAGGAGATGAGGGTCAAATTATGACAAAAGTAATAAGAGTAGGAGAAAAAGAATTTCATAAAGAAACATTTGGCAACTTTGCCTTTGTACCAATGCTAAAGAATAAAGCTATGGATTAATTAAATCGTCATACTTCGGTACAATTTTTCTAGGGAAAAATCACTCAGTATGACGTTTTTCATATAAAATATAAGAATTAACTAACACCAATATCATGCTTAAAAAAGTACCACATACATACGTAATAGTATTTGCAATTCTTATTATTGCAGGAATCGCAACTTGGTTTATTCCAGGTGGCGAATACGAAAGAACTACCAAAATTGTAGATGGAGTATCTCGCACAGTTATTATTGACGGCTCTTTTCATCAAGTAGAATCACAACCTCAAACATGGGAGATTTTCTCTGCTTTTTTCAACGGTTTTGAGAAACAAGCAGGAATTATTGTTTTTATACTAATGATTGGTGGTGCATTTTGGATTATGAATCAAAGTAGAGCTATAGATGTGGGAATATATTCATTCCTTGGTTTTACTAAAAAGATTGAACATTGGCGAGCCTTAAAATTTGTTGGTGTAGATAATGTAATTCTGATACTTATAATGACAATGTTTAGTGCTTTTGGGGCAATATTTGGCATGAGCGAAGAGACCATTGCTTTTATAATAATTATAGTCCCCTTAGCAATAAGTATGGGCTACGATTCCATTACGGGAGTGGCAATAGTATTTGTTGCTGCAGGATTAGGTTTTGCTGGAGCTATCCTCAACCCCTTTACCATAGGAATTGCACAGGGGCTTTCTGATTTACAGTTATTCTCTGGCATGGGTTACAGAATGGTTTCATGGGTAGTTATCAATACTGTTGGTTTTACTTTTATTCTTATTTATGCTAATAAAATTAAGAAAAATCCTGAAAAATCTCTCACTTATAAAATTGATGATTATTGGCGCCAGCGAAATAGTACGGACGTGGAAGATGTGGAATATTTTACACCTCAAGCAGCATGGATTGTTTATGCAATTACATTAATTGTACTTATTCTTTTTTCCTTTGATTTTAGCCTTCTGCATAATATACATATTAGTAATATTAGCAATATTAGCATGAATATTACTGAAATGAAAATTGGAAATAGCTCTTATCATATGCCGGCACTGCCTATTTCAGCAGGACTATTTGCTATTCTGGGATTATTTTCGCTTCGCAAATCGGTTCATTTTTTCATTCTTACCTTATTACTTTTCACCATAATATTTCTAATTGTTGGAGTTATGGGATACAATTGGTATATAATGGAAATTGCAACATTATTCTTTGTGATGGGTTTATTATCAGGTATATCCATGAGTTATTCGGCAGATAATATTGTAAAACACTTTATTGATGGTGTAAAAGACATTACTTCTGCGGCACTAGTAGTTGGCCTTGCAGGAGGTATAATTCTAATTTTGCAAGAGGGAAAAGTAATTGATACAATTCTTAATAGCTTATCGTCGTCAATGGAAGGGATGGGTAAAGTTGGTTCCGTAGAAATGATGTATGTAATTCAGAATGTGATAAATATAATTATCCCATCGGGCTCGGCAAAGGCTGCGCTTACTATGCCAATTATGGCTCCTTTTTCTGATGTTATTGGCATAAGCAGACAAGCAACAGTAATGGCTTTTCAGTTTGGTGATGGTTTTACAAATATGATAACTCCCACTTCAGGAGTGCTAATTGGAGTGCTTGGTGTTGCTCGTATTCCTTACGATATATGGGTAAAATGGATTTGGAAATTAATACTTGCTTTATTAATTGTTGGAGCGTTGTTGTTAATTCCTACAGTACTTATGACTTTGGAAGGATTTTAGATTAATTATTAATGTTTAATTATTAATGCAGCAAAGGTGTTAGTATGCAGCCCACGCATATGCTCTGGCTCAGTTGGTGTCTTATGCCTAATCATTTTCATTTGATGGTATTGGTGAATGATGTCACTGGAAGCGCGACTCAAAGTCGCACCTCCAATGATATCAACAACTCTAAAACAATTGACCTTAACCATTCTATTGGAATAATGATAGCGTCATACACTAGGGCTATTAATAAACAAAGAAATATGATTGGTTCATTAATTAGATCAAAAACCAAAGCAGAATGCATCGATTGCGTAAGCGATTTAAGCCCTTAGAGTCATCTGCTCACTGTTAGGTGGGCGTAGCAAGAAGCCTTCGCTCAAGAGAAGCGCCTTTGTTCATCATGTCAATTATTTTTATATATTTGTCATTTCCAATACTAATCATATTAACTATGCAGAAAATACTTTTAATTGCATTCCTTCTCATTGGGATGAATATCACTCTTTTTGCTAAAGATTTCAAGGAAGTTGTTGCAAAAGAAAACGCAGTTGAATTAACCATCAGCCAGAAGATAAATCATTGGTTTGAGCCTAAAGTTGCGTTACTTGAAAAAATTCTATTCTGGGATCCATTTACAGCCTCTGGAATATACGACCCAATAGTATACGACCAAGAGGGCAATCCATATCTTGATGCCCAAGGAAATCCTATTAAAAAAAACATACCTTTTATTGTTGTATGGTTAGTTTTAGGAGCTATATTCTTTACTCTTAGATTGAAGTTTATTAATATAACAGGCCTTAAGCATTCCATAGCTATATTAAGTGGTAAATATGATAATCCTGATAATAAAGGAGAGGTTACAAGTTTTCAAGCATTAGCAACAGCACTTTCGGGCACAGTAGGCTTAGGAAATATTGCTGGTGTAGCAATTGCAATTACCGTTGGAGGTCCTGGAGCAACATTTTGGATGATAGTTGCAGGTCTTATGGGTATGTCATTGAAATTCACGGAGGTTACTTTGGGAGTAAAATATAGAAATATTAGTAAGGCAGGAGTTGTTTCTGGAGGTCCAATGTTTTATTTAGAGAAAGCTCTTAAGAATAAAACCATTGGTAAATTTAGCCTTTGGCCTTTAGGAAAAGTTCTTGCTGTAACATATGCAATACTGATGATTGGTGCCGCCATTGGAGGTGGAAATATGTTTCAATCCAATCAAACATTTATGCAATTTGAACTTCTAGAACCGGCATTTGCAGGCCATGGTATTTGGATTGGTTTGGTATTAGCAATAATAGTGGGAGTAGTAATAATTGGAGGAATAAAAAGTATTGCCAAAGTTACCGAGAAAGTTGTGCCATTTATGGCTGGAATATATGTTTTAGCAGCATTGATAGTTATTGGAGTACACTATGCTGAAATTCCTGCTGTTTTTGGGATAATAATAGATGGAGCTTTCAACCCCGACGCGCTTAAAGGTGGTTTTCTTGGAGTTCTAATAGTAGGTTTTCAAAGAGCATCATTTTCCAATGAGGCTGGTGTGGGCTCTGCAACTATTGCCCATTCAGCAGTTAAAACTAATCAACCCATTTCAGAAGGTTATGTAGCTCTTATCGAACCAGTAATCGATACTGTATTAATTTGTACAATGACAGCCTTAGTAATTGTCTTTACTGGCTATTATGAGCCCGAATTAGCAAATGGGCTTAGTGGTTCCCAATTAACTTCCGCAGCCTTTGGTAGCGTTATTAGCTGGTTTCCGTATGTATTGGCCTTTGCAATTGTGCTTTTTGCTATTTCTACTATGATAACTTGGGCATATTATGGACTTAATAGCTTTAAATTTTTATTTGCAGGACTTTATAAGAAAATGAATCTGTCTCCTAAGGCATTAAATTACACTTTCTTCTTTATTTTTCTTAGCTTCACGGTAATAGGGGCTGCAATGGAATTAGGAGCTGTGATTGCTTTTGCCGATATGATGATTCTTACAATGGCATTCCCCAACCTTATAGGGCTGTTTATTCTTACTCCTGAGGTTTATGGAGATTTGAAAGAATATCGTAGAAAACTTAAAAGTGGAGAGATAAAGAGGTATAAATAAATGGTCTTGGGTTGGCAATTGTCAGTAATCACGAATTGTTCATCTATTCTACAATACCCATTTTCTTAAGTAAAAAACTAGCATTCATATTTTGTGCAATTCCATCTCTTATTTTATAATCAAAGGATAGTTGATCATCTATTATATCTACCTCAAAGCATTGATTTTGAATAAATTTTGGATATAAAGAACTTAGGTTACCCAAAGATAGATCGTGGGTAGCTATTACGCCTATGGTATTTAATTTAATCAACTGCTCCAATAGTGATCTTGAACCTTGCTCCTTATCATTGGAGTTTGTTCCTTTAAGTATTTCGTCTAATAAAACAAACATTCTTTCACCTTTACGAAGGCGATCTACTATCATTTGTAGGCGTTTTATTTCGGCATAGAAGTACGACTCGCCACTCATAAGCGAATCGGTAGTACGAAGGCTGCTGACAATCTGTAAAGGAGCGAAAATCATCGCCTCTGCATTTACAACAGCTCCAATCATTGCAAGTACAAGATTGCTACCCACTGAGCGAAGGTAGGTGCTCTTTCCTGCCATATTTGCACCAGTAACTACCTTTATAAATGGCATTATGCTTACATGAAAATCATTATCTACACATTCGTTATATGCCATCAATGGATGACGCATTCCCTTTACTTCCCACTTATTATCATCTGCTACTATTGCATAATTCCATCGAGGGCGATTAAAATTCAAATTTGATAAACTTATTATAGCATCAAACTCACCAATGGTCTCAAACCACTCATCAAAGTTTGCGGCATACTTATCTTTCCATGATTCCATACGGTATATTTGACGTATATCCCATATAAATATCGCATTTAGTATAACTCCAACAATCACATTCAATCTAGAATCTAATGCTGATAGTATTTTAGATAAGTCCCGAATTGCTGCCGATGATTTTTTATTACCAATATTTAGTTTATTCTGTATTTCAGTTAAATAATCCTCTTCAAAATTATAATCTTCTATTTGCTTAAATAAGCTTACATACTTATTCAGTAATTGAGATCGCTTGCTTAATCTTTGATGGATTTTATGAATTTTCTTTTGATAAAAGCCAACGAATATAAGTGTCGAAACCAATGATAATGTTAATACTTTTCCTCCGATAATATCAAAGGAGAATAAAAATATATTTGTAAGATTAATAATAGGAAATAAGATTATCAATACTTTAAATACAGCTTTTGAGAAAAACATATTTGGTTGATTTTGCCAATCATTAAGAAAGTCAAAATCATCAGTTTTTTCTTCTACCGACATTCCTTTGGCAGCAAATGTTTGCCGATAATCTATTAGTTCACTTAACTCAATTGAGGCTTTTTGGCGCTTAAGAATACTGTCCTTATCAAGCAGTGGAGAATTAAACCATGCCGCTAACATCTTAGCACCATTGGTAGTTTTAGTTCTATTTACCATTTGATAAATAGACTGCTTGCCAAAAATATCAAGATCCAAACTAAAATCGTGATAATCTATTTCAAATTGCTCCCCGTCATCAAAATTAGAATTATCACCATCCATTGATAATAATTCATGCTCATTTATTAGAATTAGATTTGAGAGAAAACTTCTTTTTTTGAATAGCTTTGAGTGAGCTTGCATTAATACTACAAACACTAATAACAATGCAATCGCTAACACCCACATTGTAGTCTGTTCTCCTTTTATTGCAAAATAGAAACTAATCAATGATGATATAAAAGAAATAAATCTAGCCATTGAAATAAGAAAGCTCCGTTTATCTAAAGCCGCTTTCTGATTGCTATACTTTATAATAAAATCGTGATATTGAGCCTTTATTTGGTCAATATCACGATTCTGTTTTGTATTATTCATATTTTACTTTTACTCAATAATTAGTTTTTGATAATACTGCTGATCTTCTGCTATAATACGAACTATATATACTCCTGATTTTAGTTTAGAAGTATTTAACATCATTGAAACTTCGCCTTGGGCATAATTTCCAAAGTCGATATTATCAATTACTATTTGCCCTAATTGATTATAAACACTAATCGAAATATCAGTTTTTATTAATGTCTTAACCACTATATTTACATTATTAGTAGCAGGATTTGGCCATAATGAAATCTCCGTTAATAAAGGCTCTTTACTATCTCTAATCACCGTCCATGCATCCGTTGGTGGAAATATTATATAATCAATCCATACCGCATCCAAGTTTTCGGTATACATATAATCTTTGGAATACTCCCATATAAAAGTATGGTTTCCTGCATCAATCTCATAACTCTGCTGCGTCCAAGGTTCATTTCCTGACCAAGAGCCCTTTATATTTCCATCTACCTTAAAATTTAAGAAATCGTAACCGGACTCCGTACTTACTTTTGTATAAAAACTAAGAGGACCTGATGCTAGAACATTCATATTAAGAGAAATTGAACTAGATTCACCATCAGCTAAGGCCTCCTTACTTCGTATTGAGTAGCTTCCTTCGTAAACGTTGGTATCAATATACCAAGTATTAGTAGAAGTTGTATCCCAATCAAAACGAATAAAGTTTCCTGTTTCAAAATCTTCATCGCAAAGACCTACAACCATTGGAAAATCTTGTGTGCCTGCATAGGCTCCCGATACATAATCGAAAACTAGATTTGCAAAACTCCCATCAAATAAAGACGGAGCAAAAGACACTTTGAAATTTACCCATTCATAAGAATTAGACTCTAAATTATTAATAGTATATGCATTATCTACTATCACTTTATTATTCATAGAGGTATAATTACAAACCACATTAAGAGCATCTCTAGAACCAGAGTTTATCATCTTTATTTGAATAATAACCTCTTCTCCCGATTCTATTAAACCATTTCCTGCACCTTGTAATGTATCCTTTACCCTAACTTCTCCAATAATAATTTCAGGAGCATAAAGAGGGATAATAATTGGTGTAACCCAAGTATCTCCAGCTGTATTAGTAATCTGAATATCAAGATGAACAGCATGATTATCAGCAGCATTAGGAATTACACTTAGTGCAAAAGCATCGTCCTTACTAATAGTATCGTAAGCAAGCATATTTCCTATATTAACTGCATTCTGAGTTATTACAATCTGAGTATCGCTAGATAATAAAGTAGCAGAAGAGCCATTTGAACCAAATGAGGTTAAATTAGCAAAATCAACATCAAGTAATATTGCTTCACCAAAGTCGGCTAATGAGTTATTATTAGCAGAAGTGTCATCAATTACAAAGTTAGAACTTATAACATATGGCCCCGTTGGAGACCCTCCAAAAACAGTCTGAAAGTATGGCTCATAATTTTGCGCTGTAATAACTAAATCAATAATTCCTGTTTTACTAAATGAACTACCAAGAGGCAATATTGCCACACCATTAGCATCGCTCATAATACTTGTAATAAGTGTATCGTTTTGCGAAATAGCCACTAGTGCATGAGCTACTGTATTTACCTGAAATGTGGTAGTGCCTGTTACAATAAATGGAGTATAAGTTGCGGTAATTTGTGCAGGAACTTTTTGATAAGCCATAAGAGAAGGATCACCCATCAAATGGTATATTTCGTAATAATAATTTACAGAACTTCCTGCTTGAGTTACAGCCATATTTCCAGCTAATAAATACTGAAAGGAGCTCATTGCCCAATCACTATAAGGCTCATTATGAGTATGAAACATTTTATCATATAAACCTGGAGATGTTGCATTATAAGTAGGATTTGTACTTATTGCTACATAACCTACAGCCCAATAATAATCTTCATCCCAATATGTATTATCACTAGCACCAATATAACCAATAGCACCTTTATTTTTGGCGCGCATAAGGCCTTCGCCAAAGCAAACAGGGCTATCAAAATGATTAGTAATACATGCATTACCTATCATAAGTGGATATTTACCATCATTAGTCATATTTGCTACATTAGCAACTTTAAAAGTAGGGTCGGCCCAGCCATCGATTGCTCCATGAGCTGTATAATTAGCAATACTTACTCCTGAATTAATTTTTTGAAAAATCTCGTTATCCTTATTATAAGAGCCATTTACATATAAATACGAAAAACAATTGGTAGAGTTGCTATTATTGAAATATTCTGCCACTCCATAATTAATTTGTCCATCGCCATATGTTGGAGCATGACCACTACCATCATAACCAGAAATCAATACTGTATTACCAAGAAAAGAAGGGTCTGCCATGGCATAGGTTTCATACTCTATGGTTTTTTGAATTTGAGGGCTCAGCTCTGAAGTGTCATTAGCAGAAAATCTACCATACATCATCTCAGGGAAAAAATCATTGGTAAATTCACAATAATGAAGATCTGAAACATGATAACCACCAGTAGTAGAAGGCCAAGCAGGTAGTTGGGCTACATCTCCAACAAATAAAACATAAGTAGGAGCTGGATTAGTTGGTGTTGCAGAATTATATAAGCCCTGCAAATATGCCTTAATAGAAGTAGTTGTATTTCCTACTGCTGGGTCCTGCAAATATGCTTCTATAACCTTAAATCCCTTTTTCTCTTTCCAGCGAACAAAAGGCTGAAGATTTGCTTTAAACATTGAATCAGCAACAATTACATACTTATAAGGATACTGATTATTATAAACAACTTTGCTGCTTAATTCATAAGCACTACTGTTTATTATAGATTGATTATGCACATTGAAATAAGGAGAATAATATTTCTGCTTTTCAATTTTTAACTTCTGTGCATCAAAATCAGTAATATGTACTCTAATAACTAATTTACTAACATACTCTATAGTATTGCTTACTGGATTATATTTTACTGGGCTAACTTCTAAACGAGCCAAGGAATTTGATCTCATTTTACCCAAAGGCGTAATCTTTACCATATCCAATTCAAAATCTTTATCAGCATTATAAGTTTGCTTATTCATCATAAAAACAACATTAGGGTTCTCCACTTTAAGTATAGAAGCCTGCGCTGGTTTTATAAAATCAAAATGCTTTGAAGAATTAAGATTAAGCAATTTACTTGTTTGTTCTAATATTTCTATTTTATAATTAGCATCTTCGGGTAATTCCATTAATCGTTTAAGAACTGGCAATTGAGGATTTCCAATATCCAAACTTTTACCAAAATCGTCAATATAAAGGCCTAAAAAACTCTGCCCATTTAATTTCTCTTTCTTAAAATCAAGCTCATTTATGGTAATACTTAATGTAAAACCATTTGTTGCAATTTCAGTTATTTCAATGACAGACCCCTTATTATCAGAACGTTTGCCCTGAGCCAAAGTATCGGTAGAGAAAATAATTAAAAAAACTAGTGTAAAGTATAAAATGTACTTCATATGCGTATGTAAATTAAATTAAGCTACTAGGTAGACACAACAAAGATATAAAATGTTGCATTACTTTTAATATAATTGTTATAAAAGTACTTCATATTAGTAATCACAAAAAAAGAGCAAAATGTTTATATTGCTCTTTTTCAATTATTTATTCTAAAAAAAATATCTTTATACCACCTCCACGCTTAAATCACGTCTTGATAATTCTCTGTGAATAGGAACTAATTCGTCCCATTCTCCTGATTTAACAGAACATTTTCCTTTATAATGCACTATATATGCACTTTGCTCAGCCTGAATTTGTTCATGCTCGCAAACTTCTATAAGACTCTTAATTACCCAATCAAAAGTATTTACATCATCATTAAAAAGCACTACTTCATGCTTCTTACTTTCCTCCAATAATAAATCTCCGTCCTCTTCAGTCTTCTCTTTTGTGCTAAATCTAAATGTATTCATATTTTGTTATTATTTAGGCTGCAAAAATA
>JAOZPM010000034.1:0-23752 GCA_029932765.1 Bacteroidales bacterium
ACGAATATTACTATTAATTACCTTATTATCTATCGGACTCTTTGCTATGTCGCAGGAGACTGTTACTACTGATGCTGCAACTAGTATTGATCAAACTACTGTAACATTAAATGCATCTGCAGCAAGTTTAGTTGTAGGAGAATGGTATAAAGTAAAGTTTAGTTGGGGAGAGACGGGTTCCCCTCCAGGAAATGTCGATTATACAGCTAGTACTGAAGCATTAGGTGCGACAGAAAGTTATTCTGTAAATATAACAGGTCTTTCAGTTAGTACTACTTATGATTTTAAAGCTAGATTATATATTTATGACGATGATGAAGGTGAATATGTACGTGTTGCAACTGCTGCATCGAGTGAAAGTTTCACAACATTAGCCGCGTCAGTACCTACTGTATCAACAGGAACTGTTGCAAATGTTACAACATCTTCAGGAGATATAGATGGCAATGATGCAAGTGCTGATGGTGGCTCTACTATTACAGATAAAGGTGTTTGTTTTGGGACAAGTACTGATCCAACAACTGAAAGTTCAGCAGGTGGTGGTGGTATAGGAACGTATAATCTATCAAAAACTGGTGGATCGGCAAACACTTTATATTATGCTAGAGCCTATGCTACTAATGCCACAGGTACAGCCTATGGTGCTAATGTAGAATTTAAAACAACGCCTGGTAAACCTAATGCTACTCATGTTACGGCTGATATAGAAACTGAGTTTAAATGCTATTGGGAAGCTGGTGATGGAGGTTCTAGTGGAATTACATATAGATTAGATGTTGCTACTGCTTCCGATTTTTCGACTTATTTAGCTGGTTATCAAGATAAAGATGTAGGCAGCGCTACTACACATGTAGTTACGGGGGCTACTGACGGAGTAACTTATTGGTTTAGAGTAAGGGCTACTAATTCGTATGGAGCTAAAGGCGGAACAAAGGGTGGAACAAATACTTCTGTTAATTCAGAATCTGTAGAATATAAGGCAGGGTCTACTTTACCTGTAGAACTAATTAGCTTTACGGCTGAGCTTGAAGAAAAGTCTACTATACTAAATTGGGCTACTGCTTCTGAAATTAATAATGATTACTTTGAAGTAGAGCGTTCATTAGATAAGGAAAATTTTGAAACATTTGCTAAAGTTGAAGGTGCTGGAAATAGTAATATTGTTCTTAACTATTCAGCAGCTGATAATAGCCTTAGCGATGGAGTTGTTTATTATAGATTAAAACAAACTGATTTTGATGGAGCATTTGAGTATAGTAGTATAATAGCTGTAACTCGTAATGGTGAAAAGATATTAATTGAAGATTATATTTATGATGGCGATCGTATATCATTTAATTATTTTAATCCTAATAATGAATCATCAACAATAACATTGGTTGATAATATGGGTAGAATTATTGAAACATTAGAAGTAAATACTAGTTCTTCACGTATTGTTTTTAATGCGAATAAACTTAAAACAGGCTTATATGTTATTAATATTGTTACAAATAATGATATAATAATAAAGAAAATTATACTTTAGATTTATTATAAAATATTTTATTGAAAAGGGATTTGCAGTATGCAAATCCCTTTTTTGCTTTATATAATAACTAAGTGATAAGACGTATAGTTATTAGTTCCTATCTTAAATTTTATCTAAAATAAGCCTCTTTTTTCACTATCTTTCGCATTCTTTTTAAAAGAATAATAAAACAACAAACATCCGGATAAAACAAGCTAATATTATGATAAATAAAGACAGATATAAATCCAAAAATAGTGTTAGAATAGTAACCGCAGCTAGTCTTTTCGACGGCCACGATGCTGCAATCAATGTAATGCGTAGATTAATTCAATCTACTGGTGCAGAAGTTATTCACCTTGGGCATAATCGCTCAGTACAAGAGATTGTTGATTGTGCTATTCAGGAAGATGTGCAAGGAATTGCTCTTACTTCATATCAAGGAGGTCATATTGAGTTTTTTAAGTATATGTACGACCTTTTGCAGGAAAGTGGTAACGGTCATATCAAAATCTATGGAGGAGGAGGAGGAGTAATTCTTCCCTCAGAAATTAAGGAACTGATGAATTATGGCATTACAAGAATTTATTCACCTGACGATGGTCGCGAATTGGGCTTGCAAGGAATGATTAATGACTTGGTTCAAGGTTGTGATTTTGCCACGGGAACAAATATTAATTTTGGTATTGAAAAAATAAAAGCAAAAGATGTTAATAGTATTGCTCAACTGATTTCTGCAGTTGAAAATCACCCCGAGGCAGTTTCAGAATTAGCTAAAAGTATTAAAGCTGAAGCTGAAAAATCGGATGTGCCTGTGGTTGGTATTACTGGAACTGGTGGAGCAGGAAAATCTTCTTTAGAGGATGAAATTATTCGTCGCTTTCTGGATAATTATCCTGATAAAACCATTGCTATTATTTCTGTTGACCCTTCGAAACGTAAAACTGGCGGCGCACTTCTAGGAGATCGTATTCGTATGAATTCCATTAATAATTCTAGAGTTTATATGCGATCCTTGGCTACTCGCCAATCTAATCTTTCGGTTTCTAAATATGTGCAAGATGCTCTTGATATTGTAAAGGTGGCTAATTATGATTTAATTATTTTGGAAACTTCAGGTATTGGACAAAGTGATACTGAAATCACATCACATAGCGATATTGCAGCTTATGTAATGACTCCTGAATATGGGGCAGCTACACAGTTGGAAAAAATTGATATGTTGGATTTTGCTGATATTATTGCCTTAAACAAATTTGACAAACGTGGAGCTCTAGATGCTTTGCGCGATGTGAAGAAACAATATCAACGTAACCATGATCGTTGGGATGAGGATTCCAAAGACATGCCTGTTTTTGGCACAACAGCATCGCAATTTAATGATCCTGGTGTTAATCGCTTTTTTCATAAACTGATGCAATTGGTAAGTTCAAAAACAGGAAAGAACTTTGCAGATGCATTGGACGAGGCTAATATTCCGCCAGAGAAGATTTATATTATTCCTCCAAAACGAATTCGTTATTTGTCAGAGATTTCAGATACTGTTCGTAATTATAATGAGTGGGCTGAAAAACAAGCCGATGAAGTACAGAAATTATATGGTTTGGATATGACTATGAAAATGTTAAACTCTACTTCTGATAAGCCAACAATTAAGAAATTGAAAGAACTATACGAAGATCAGAAGGACATTATTGATCGTAATAATATGCGCATAATTGATGGTTGGGAAGATAAAGTCAAAAAATATAAAGACTTAGTATATACTTTTAAAGTACGAGATAAGGAATTGAAGATTGAGACTCATACCGAGTCGCTATCGCATTTGCAAATTCCAAAAGTTAGTATGCCTAAATATAAAGCTTGGGGTGATATCCTGAAATGGAATTTGAAAGAGAATGTTCCTGGTGAATTTCCTTTTGCGGCAGGAGTATTTCCATTTAAGCGCGAGGGTGAAGATCCTACACGAATGTTTGCGGGAGAAGGTGGGCCAGAGCGTACCAATCGTCGTTTTCATTATGTTTCAAAAGGACTACCGGCAAAGCGTTTATCAACAGCTTTCGATTCGGTAACACTTTATGGTAACGACCCTGATGTGCGCCCTGATATTTATGGAAAAATAGGTAATTCTGGAGTAAGTATTGCTTGCTTGGATGATGCCAAGAAATTATACAGTGGATTTAATTTGGCGCATGCCATGACTTCGGTTTCCATGACCATTAATGGCCCTGCACCGCATTTGGTGGGATATTTTATGAATGCAGCCACAGACCAACAATGTGAATTTTATATTAAAGAACATGGTCTAGAAAATGAGGTGGAAGCAAAGATTGCAGCTATATATAAAGCTGATGGAACTAAGCGCCCAACTTATGATGGCGAATTGCCAGAGGGTAATGATGGTTTAGGATTAATGTTGCTTGGAGTTACTGGTGATATGGTATTGCCAAAAGATATATATGAGGATATTAAAGTGCGTACAATTGCCTCGGTTCGAGGAACCGTGCAGGCGGATATTTTAAAAGAAGATCAAGCACAGAATACCTGTATTTTCTCCACGGATTTCTCTTTGAAATTGATGGGAGATATTCAAGAATATTTCATTGAAAATAATGTTAGAAACTTCTATTCAGTATCCATATCTGGATATCATATTGCGGAGGCAGGTGCAAACCCAATTTCGCAATTGGCATTTACACTTTCCAATGGATTTACCTATGTGGAGTATTATCTTTCACGAGGATTGAATATTGATGATTTTGCACCAAATTTATCCTTCTTTTTTAGCAATGGAATAGACCCTGAATTTGCGGTAATAGGTCGTGTGGCTCGCTTGATATGGGCCAAAGCCATGAAGATGAAGTATGGTGGAAATGAGCGTTCACAAAAGCTTAAATATCATATTCAGACTTCAGGCCGTTCGCTACATGCTCAGGAAATTGACTTTAATGATATTCGTACCACATTGCAAGCACTTTACGCTATTTACGACAATTGTAATTCATTGCATACCAACGCTTATGACGAGGCAATTACTACTCCAACGGAGGACTCTGTACGCAGAGCAATGGCCATACAAATGATTATAAACCATGAAATGGGATTGGCAAAAAATCAAAACCCTATTCAAGGTGCTTTTATAATTGAAGAGTTAACGGAATTAGTAGAGGAAGCAGTAATGCTTGAGTTTGATCGTATAACTGAGCGTGGAGGTGTGTTAGGTGCTATGGAAACAAATTACCAACGTGGTAAAATACAAGAGGAATCACTTTATTATGAGACCCTGAAACATACTGGAGAGTTGCCAATTATGGGAGTGAATACCTTCCTTTCATCAAAAGGCTCGCCAACGGTAACTCCTGGTGAGGTAATTCGTGCCACTGAGGAAGAAAAACAATTCCAGATCGAAATGTTGGATAACCTTCATAAACATTATAAGAAAGAATCTGCTCATTGGTGTGCACAATTAAAAGAGCGTGCTGCCAATAATGAGAATGTATTTGAAGTATTGATGGAAGCTGCTAAATATTGCTCCATTGGTCAGATTACAGATTCCTTATTTAATGTTGGTGGGCAGTATCGTAGGAATATGTAAATAGCTATAAAAAATGCCAATCTTTTTCCCAATAATAATCGGGACAGGGGCTTAAATTATTAATCAGACTTTTATTAATGTAAACTTCTGATTAATAATTTTATGTCGGCATTGAACTTAGTGTTTTATATACCATTAATAGAATTATACCAATTACAATTCAAACTTGCTGATAAATAAATTGGAATATATTTCACATATTCAAGGCAAAAATTCTTTGCATAGCCACAGTTACGGTATTGCGAAGCAATCATGAGTACCATTAGTAGTTATTATCGAACTAAATAATTTTTAACGAAGAAGATGTGAATTAGAAACAATTTATTTCGGCGTGTTTGATTTGTATTTGGTATTATAGCTCTAATACCCGCGAAATCCAATACAGTGGCAAATTATAGAAGTTATCTCTTTGCTCATAGTTTCGTGGCGAACTTCTTATAATAGATTTTGGGGAATACTTATTGGCATAACTTCTAATACTTTTAGTATTTAAGCTTGTTCCACTTTTTATTTCAATGGGTATAATCCTATCTTTGTCTTGGATTACAAAGTCCACTTCTGCATCGCTTTTGGAAGTCCAATAAAATAATTCGTTGATATTATTTGCATTGAATTCGATAGCAGTGTAATTCTCAATAAAAGCTCCATTATAATCTTCAAATAGCTTATCGGGTGTGACAATAATGGATGAAGGTAGCTTTAGTAAAGCCCCCATTAAGCCAGTGTCAAATAAATAAATCTTGAACTTACTTCGGTCAGCATAACCCGAAATAGGGATTTTTGGTGTATTGACGTTATATACCACATAAATTAAACCTGCGCTTTTAAGCCATTCTATGGTTTGTGCGTAATGTGCTGCACGAGCTTTCTTTCTTACATCACTATACTTAAATTTTTTACTTTCTTTGGACAATTGATAAGGGATAGAATTCCAAACATCAGAGGTTTTTATGGCTTGATTCTTATCGGTGTATTTCGAAAAATCACGTTCATAAGATTTTAGCAATTCGTCTTGAATGTTTCTAGCAGCTTCAATATCCTTATGCTCAAAATAGTGGGCTAATACTTCGGGCATTCCACCCAAATACAGGTATCTCTTAAAAAGATTATTAAGCTTTTCATGGATTGGTTCAGCTAATTTACGTAAGAAACCTTCATTTATTAGATTATGTAAAGAAACTTCTCCTGCTGCTGCAAGAAACTCCGAAAAACTTAAGGGAAACATGCTAAGGAAATTTACTTTTCCAACAGGAAAGCTATGCTCTTTTCCTACGCTAACTCCTAGCAAAGAGCCTGCAGCGATAATATGAAATTCGGGATTTTGTTCGTAGAAATACTTTAATGAGGTAATTGCATTGGGGACTTCTTGAATTTCATCGAAAAAAATTAAGCTGTCTTTACTTTCTATTTTATGACCTAAATACAAACTAATATTTTCAATAATCGATATGGGATTAAGAGAACCTTCAAAAAATGTTTTAAGAGTTTTATCCTGTTCAAAGTTTAGGTAAATAAAGTTGGTATACTCATTTTTGCCAAACTGGCTAATAATATAAGTTTTCCCAACTTGGCGGGCACCTTGTAATAATAGAGGCTTCTTGGAGGAGTTTTTCTTCCATTCTTGCAAATCTGAATATATCTTTCGTCTCATTATTTATGTATTTTAATTATTGTATTATACGCTCATCTCCATAAAAGTGTTGCAAAGGTAATGATTTATCTCCATAAAAGTGTATGTTAGGTGCTAAAATATCTCCATAAAAGTGTATGTTAGGAGCTAAAATACCTTCTAATAATAGTGATACTCCCCTTGTTTGTTTAATTCAGAGATGCTTAAGAATAATTATTTATATTTGCTGATATGAAAAACACTATAAAAAATATATTATTATTTGCATCCATATACTTATTCTCTATTATTACGCTAAATGCTCAAACGATAGAGTATTGGGGGATCTCAGAGAGTGGAGGAGAATATGGTTTCGGAACAATCTATAAAATGGATTCCACTCTAAATTCTGTTACCATAGAAAATGATGTTTTCAAGTATTATGGGAAGAACCCTGGAAGAATGAAACTTTACGAGGCAAATAATGGAAAGTTTTATGGACTTACACAAATTGGTGGCAAATATTCAAATGGTGTGCTCTTTGAGTATGATAAAATTACGGGTGAATACTTGGTTAAGGTTCATTTTAATAATGCAGGAAATGGTAGTCATCCCTATGGTGGCCTAGTAATGGCAAGTAATGGTAAATTATATGGCACTACTTATTCTGGTGGAGCTAATAATAAGGGGACTTTGTTTGAATATGATATTTCTACAAATACTTTAGTTAAAAAAATAGATTTTAGTGCATACCTAACAGGAAAGGGGCCACATCAGATTATTTATACAAGTAGTGGTAAAATTTATGGCTGTACAATGTATGGTGGAGTTAATAATAAGGGCGTATTATTTGAATATAATATTGCCGCTAATACAATTACTAAAAGAGTAGATTTTGATGGTAATAATAAAGGAGAAAAACCTTCATCTGGACTTTTTGAAGCAAGTAATGGCAAGTTATACGGTATGACATATTATGGTGGAACTAATAATATGGGGGTGCTTTTTGAATACGATACCACTACATATACACTAACTAAGAAGATTGATTTTGATGGAACTGCAAAAGGCTCGCATCCTCAATCAACTTTAATGCAAGCGAGTAATGGAATGCTGTATGGCACTGCAATAGACGGAGGAACTAATAATAATGGTGTACTATTTAAATATGATATTACCACAGGTGTTTATACTAAAACATTAGATTTTAGTAGTAATATATCTGGCAGAGTTCCAGTTGGCCAACTTATTCAGCACTCTAATGGAAAGTTGTATGGAGTAACATTTAAAGGTGGTGTTAATAATGCGGGAGTGATATATGAATATGTTATTTCTAGCAATACATTAACAATTAAGTCTGAGTTTCATAGTACTATAAATGGAGCATGGCCATGCGGATATCTAACATTAGCAAACAATGGTAAACTCTACGGAGCAACAAATGTAGGAGGAAAAGAAGATTTGGGTACACTTTTTAATTATGATATCCTTCTTGATACATTGATCAGAGATTTAAGCTTTGCTTATAGTCCTTATGGTAAATTTACAAACTCAAGCTTAATGCTTGCAAATAATGGGAAGTTTTATGGTACAATGCGTTATGGGGGTAAATATGGTATGGGAGTACTTTTTGAATACGACCCTTTACTTAAAATCATGAAAACGAAAGTCGATTTTGATGGTGTTGATATTGGTGATAGGCCTTATGCTGCTTTAGTACAAGCAAATAATGGTAAGCTTTATGGCACAACCTACCAAGGAGGAGCAAATAATCGCGGTGTTCTTTTTGAATATGATATTATTACAGATACTATAATCAATAAGTTTAATTTTATTTATAGCGACGGAATGTATCCAAATTCTGCTATGACATTAGCTGCAAATGGTAAATTATATGGATTGACATTTGCTGGGGGAACTCAGAATAGAGGCGTTCTTTATGAGTATAATACAGTAAATAGTAGCTATACTATTAAAAAACAATTTCTTGATTGGCAAGGTCCAGCTACTTTTAAAGCAAGTATGATGCAAGCAAGTAATGGTAAACTCTATGGCGTGTCTGACATGGGAGGGGTAGAACAAAAAGGAGTGCTTTTTGAATACAATTTTACCTCAAATTCAATTTCTGTAAAAGCTGAGTTCAACGATTCCATAGGAGGTCATACGAGTAGTACATTAGTAGAAGCTAGTAATGGCAAGTTCTATGGGATATGTAGAGACGGTGGTGATTATGGCTTTGGTGTTATTTTCGAATATAACTTATCAACGGATAGCCTAAATAAACTTTTTGATTTTGATGGGCTTAATTGTGGAAAAACTCCTCAAGGAAGCCTCACTATGGCAACTAATGGAAAGCTCTATGGTTATACTCGTTTTGGAGGAGTCAATAATAAGGGAGTGTTTTTTGAGTACGATATTCTGAACGATACATGTATAAGTATATTCGATGTCAACGATTCAATAGGGGAAGCCCCATATCGTGTAAAATTAATAAAGGCACCTATTTTTTATAATTCTGATTCTAGTTTTAGCATTACTAAGTGTAATACTTACACTGTTCCTAGTGGTGATGAAACCTATACTACAGCTGGCAGCTATTTTGTTAAAGATACTTTGGTTAATAGTTTAGGATATGATAGTATTTTAACCATATATCTAACTATAAATGTAGCAGATGTTGGTGTTATAATTAATGACCCAAGCATTACTGCAAATGCACTTATTGCAAATTATCAATGGTTGGACTGTGATGCAAATTACACAATGCTGTTGAATGATACATTACAAACTTTTACAGCAACTACTAATGGAAATTATGCTGTAGAGATAACGCAAAATTTATGTATTGATACATCTGCATGCATATCCATTACTGGAGTGGGAATAGAAGAGCAAGGTAGTATAGATGATATTATTGTTTCCCCTAATCCAACTAGTGGAAATGTAAGAGTACAATTGGGGGTTTTGCAAAATGTTTCTATTACAGTATTTAATTCTATTGGTAAACTAGTTTACTCTGAAAGTAAAATATCGGCTTCTGATTATAACTTTGAGCTAAATGTTATACCTGGTTTTTATTTAATTGAAATAAGATCTGAAGGTAAACTGAAAAGATTAAAACTTATTATTGAGTAGATCTACAATAAAAAAAGAAGGCTAGAAATATTTCCTAGCCTTCTTTTTTGTTATGTGTTCTAACTATCTTAAGTACCTTATGTGGTAAAGAATTAGATTACACCTTTATCCTTTAATAAGCCTTCCATCTCAATTTGAAGCTCCTTAGCTTTTTCAGCAGCAATTTCAGCAAAATTTTCATCAGTAGAAGCGAAAATAATTCCTCGAGATGAATTTACTAATAAGCCACAAGTATCATTCATTCCATATTTTGATACTTCAGATAAACTTCCGCCTTGTGCTCCAACGCCAGGTACTAAAAGAAAATGCTCTGGTACATATTTACGAATTTCGGTAAAAAATTCAGCTTTTGTAGCCCCTACAACATACATCATTCGTTCGTCGTTTGCCCACTCTTGCGATTTTGTAAGAACTTGTTTATAAAGTTCATCGTCTTTATCAGAACTAGGTTTCACTGTCTGAAAATCAAAAGCCCCTTTATTTGATGTAAGAGCCAAAAGTACCACCCATTTATTATCATACTCTAAAAATGGAGAAACAGAATCTACTCCCATATATGGAGCTACTGTAATTGAGTCGAAAGGCATATTCTCAAGAAAAGCCTTTGCATACATTTTTGATGTATTACCGATATCTCCTCGTTTTGCATCAGCAATAGTGAACGCTTCAGGTGCTTTTTCGTTAAGATAGTTGATGGTTTTCTCTAAACTTTTCCAACCCTCAGCACCGCGAGATTCGTAAAAAGCAATATTTGGCTTATAAGCTACAGTATAGGGAAGAGTAGCATCAATAATTTGCTTATTAAATTCAAAAACAGGGTCCTCATTTTCTAATAAGTGTTTAGGAATCTTATTAATATCAGAATCTAATCCCACACATAGGAATGATTTTTTTTTCTTTATTTGCTCAAATAATTCTTGCTTTGTCATTTTGTGTTTGTTTTATAGAATATAGTATTAACTATAATTACTTTAGATATATAATCTAAGCTCTGGTGTATAAAAGGCGTCAAGATTAAGGTGGATGCAATGTTGACTATCAGGAGTTTATTGTGATAAATGACTGATTGGCAACATAAATCCAACGAAAATATTGGCGTTTTTTATAGCCATTTAGAATCAATAAAAGATTATTGCATTTCCTCTTTCAATCTCTCAGCATTCTCAGCCATCTGTAATCCCTCAATTATCTCTTGAATATCTCCATCAATAATTGCTGGTAAATTGTATAAAGTTAAGCCAATACGGTGATCAGTAACTCTACCCTGTGGCCAGTTGTAAGTTCTAATTTTTGCAGAACGGTCTCCAGTAGAAACCATAGTTTTACGTTTAGAAGATATAACTTCCATATGCTTAGCATACTCTAGCTCATAGATTCTTGTACGAAGAACTTTAGTTGCTTTAGTTAAGTTCTTTAATTGGGATTTCTCATCTTGGCAAGTAACTACGATTCCTGTAGGCTCATGAGTAAGTCTAATGGCAGAGTAGGTTGTGTTTACTGACTGTCCACCAGGCCCTGATGCACAATATGTATCTTTTCTAATATCGGAAGGATTTAAGACAATATCAAACTCCTCGGCCTCAGGAAGCACTGCCACTGTTGCGGCAGAAGTATGAACGCGTCCTTGAGTCTCTGTTTTAGGAACTCGTTGTACTCGGTGAACTCCAGATTCAAATTTCATGGTACCATAAACGTCCTTGCCACTTACATTAAGCACAATTTCTTTATAGCCACCCATAGTGCCTTCTGCAATATCAACAATTTCTAGTTTCCAACCTTTGCTTTCGCAAAACTTTGTGTACATACGATATAAGTCGCCAGCAAAAAGGCTAGCTTCGTCACCACCAGTACCAGCACGAATCTCCAGAACTATATTCTTTGAATCTTCAGGATCCTTAGGTATCATCAATACCTTAACCTCTTCTTCAAGTTCCACTTTGCGAGCTAATAATTCAGATAACTCTTCCTTTGCCATATCTATAAAATCAGAGTCTGTTTCATTGGCAATAATATCTCGACTTGATTCCACATTCTCAACAATGTTTTTATACTCTTTATATGCCTCATCAAGTGGCTCAAGTTCTTTATATTCTTTATTTAAAGCTACAAATTTCTTCATATCAGAAGTTACTGATGGATCAGACATTTGTTCCGAAATATTTAAGAATTTATTATGTATTGCTGCTAATTTATCAAGCATAATATTTTGGTTTTTTTAATATTTAAATGTTCCGTATTCCGAAACAATAGTAAGTTTTTTGCCTTCACTTGCTTCACATCGTCCAACTATCTGGGCATCAATATTGAAGCTTTTTGAAATCGCAATGAGCTCTTCAGCAGTATTTTTATCAGTATAAATCTCCATACGGTGTCCCATATTGAATACTTTATACATCTCCTGCCAGCTAGTTTTTGATTCTTCTTGAATCATCTTAAACAGCGGAGGTGTGTTGAACATATTATCTTTAATTATATGTAGCTTGTCAACAAAATGAAGCACTTTTGTTTGAGCACCACCACTGCAATGCACCATTCCATGAATATTGCTGCGGTGCTTATCAAGCATAGCTTTTATTACAGGAGCATAAGTACGCGTTGGCGATAATACAAGTTTGCCTACATCTACGCCTTCAACCTTTGTTCTATTGGTAAGCTTTTGTGTGCCAGAATAAACTAGTTCTGAAGGAACCGCTGCATCATAAGACTCAGGAAATTTATCGGCAAGATATTTTCCGAATACGTCGTGGCGAGCAGAGGTTAATCCATTGCTTCCCATACCACCATTATACTCTTTCTCATAAGTTGCTTGTCCGAAACTCTCCATTCCTACAATAACGTCACCAGCTTTAATATTGGCATTGTCAATTACATCACTTCTTTTTAGGCGTGCTGTAACTGTAGAATCCACAATGATAGTTCTTACAAGATCTCCAACATCTGCAGTTTCGCCTCCAGTAGAATATAGTCCAATTCCTAAATCTCGCATTTCCTCAATAAACTCTTCACTTCCTTCAATTAGTGCTTTTATTACATCGCCAGGAATAAGGTTTTTGTTACGACCAATTGTAGAAGAAAGAAGAATATTATCAGTAGCTCCAATACAGATTAAATCGTCTAAATTCATTACGATTGCATCTTGTGCAATGCCCTTCCATACAGAAATGTCACCAGTTTCTTTCCAGTACATATATGCAAGGGATGATTTTGTTCCTGCTCCATCGGCATGCATAACAACGCAATGGTCGTTACTTCCGCTTAATAAATCAGGCACTATCTTGCAGAATGCTTTAGGATAAAGTCCTTTGTCAATGTTTTTTATAGCGTTGTGTACATCGTCTTTTGACGCAGAAACACCACGTAAATCATATCTTTCTTGCTCGTTCATTTCTAACTTTTAATATTGTGCAAAAGTAGTGTTTTTTGGGGGATGTTTTTCTTTATTTTTATGGGATCGTGGCGAGAAATGAAAAACACTTTTGCTACTTTGTTTAGTAAAACTAAATTATTCAGTTTCTTAGAGTAAAAATGATAAATTATTATGATCGAAAAAGTTATAGCCTTATTAATTATAGCCATATTAGGATTTCTTGTGCTAAGATATAAGTACTTAGAATATAATAGATCTAGAAAACAGCGAAAACGATTTCAAAGAGGTAATGAGCTAGAAAAGGAGGCCAGCTTATTTTTAAAGGACAAAGGTTATACAATTTTGAAAGAACAATACGCATGTTATCATACATATAAAGTTGATGGGGAGGAACAGCAGTCAAAGCTAATTGTTGATTATGTAGTAGGTAGAAAAGGAAAAACATATTTGGTGGAAGTAAAATCTGGTCAACAAGCTATATTTATAAAAAACAAGAATACTCGTAGACAGTTATTGGAATATGATTTCGCTATTAAGAATGATGGGATTTTTCTTTTAGATATGGAGAATGAGCAGCTACATAAAATAAGTTTTAGTAATGCAAAAGAAATTAAAAATTATAGATTAACTAAATTGACAATACTTTTAGCAGTGGGGGTTATGTTTTTACCGTTTATGATTGTTAAAGTAATTGCTGTTCTTATATTTATCTTATTATGGTTTTACCCTGATTTTTTTGGAAAAAATTATTGATTAATTTTTTCCAAAAAGAATTTGAAAAGTAAAAACCACCTTTGGTAAAAAAAGGTGGTTTTTTGTGTTAGTGTGAATGTGTTTACAATTCTTATTCAAATACTAATTTGTTCTCTCTTATGTCAACATAGTAACTAGAAAATTCGTTAAGGGCATCTTTACCCATAATAATTGAAGTGCCACCATGTTTACAGGTTGCTGTCATATCATAAGTAGTTTTATTCCCAATTCTTATACGCTGAACAGTAAATTTCTCACCATCCTTAATGGTTCCGTCTTGAGTAAATGCGTCTTTACCATTTTCAAAGCTTTTTACATTTAAGCGATGCTGAGATATAAGTCCCATTACTACGTCTAGTGAAATAATTACGCCCTTTGATTCTTCTTCCAAAGCAAATGTGTATGTGTTATTATTTAAAATACACTTTCCAAATAGTGAATCATTCTCTAAAATTAGAGGGATTTTATTGTCCTCAGGATTCATTTGTATTGTTGCTATTAGAGAATCATTGCTATTTTTAGGAACGTAGTCGGTACTTAATATTCTAAACTCAGTACGACGGTTTAGTTGATTTGCAGCTTTGCGTTGTTTGCTTGAGCGCAAGGTCTTCTTAATATACTCTTCAGTAAGTACAGTTCCTTCAGGGAATTCTACTCCTCTATATTTACCATCAGTAAATTTATAGCCATTAGGTAAAACACGAGGAACATTTTCTCCATATCCTTTTGGAACCATTCGTCCTCCATCGATACCTTTTGTTACTAAGAAATCAACAACAGATTTGGCTCGCTTATAACTTAGTATGTTATTCTTTTCTGTAGCATCTTGATAATCGGTATGAGAACCCAGCTCAATAACTAGAGTAGGATTATCTTGCATAGTTTTTATCAAACCATTAAGTGAATCTTGATATTGTGGTTGTAAATCCCATTTAGCGAGTGCATAACGAATCTCTGGAAGAGGAATTGGCTCTGGTGGAATTGGTTCAAGATTGAGGTCTAAAATAAGATCTTCAGACTCTGTTCTGCCAACAGTAGTCTCTGTTCCTTTGTTTTCGAAATGTCCGTTATGAGTAACCTTTAAAGTATAGGTCATCTTTTTATTTATTTGCTCCTCGTTAAAGAAGTAATAACCACGTTGGTCAGTATTTGTTACTAATACTGTACCATCAGAGCCACTAAGCACTAATTTTGCTTGAGAAATATACTGCATGGTTTGTTCATCGCGGATAGTTCCTGCTAATGTAAATACAATTTCAGGTAACCAAAA
The DNA here is from genome assembly GCA_029932765.1 of Bacteroidales bacterium. Lineage (GTDB taxonomy): Bacteria > Bacteroidota > Bacteroidia > Bacteroidales > UBA1556 > UBA6267. The sequence goes on from JAOZPM010000034.1 coordinate 15,240, forward strand.
TTCCCATATATCAAAACGCCCTCTACCACCTTCTCTATTAGTCGTGATAAAACCTTTTTCTTCACATTTTATGATTTGACGAGTTCTTAGTTGTTTTTCTATGCTTCTTGCTTTGCTAAATATAATACCAAAATCATCGGAAGGAGAATTTAAAGGGTATCCTAAGTTCTCAGCCACTTGGAAAGTGTCATTAACTAATTCGGAACGAAACATATCCCATCCACCCATACCACCACGGCCATTAGTAGAGAAATATAAATATGTATGCTCACGATCTTTTGTTGTATGTATTACTGGATAGCGCTCATCTCCTGATGTGTTAACGTTTTCACCAACATTTACTGGTTTGCCAAATGGCTTGCTCTTGCGTCTTCTTTCTACTACCCAAATATCACGTCCACCATATCCTTTAGGCAAATCGGATGTAAAAAACATGGTTCTTTCATTATTATGTACTGCTGGATGTCCCGAACGGATTGAGTCAGCAGTAATATTTAAGGGCTTTGGCTCACTCCAGCTTTTACCTCTTCGTGATGATGTATATACATCACAACCTACCATTGCGTTTTTCTTTACATGGCAACGAGTAAAATATATGGTATTAAATTTTCTATTAAATGTAGCTGAACCATTATTTTCATTCTTAGTATTAATCATATTTTCTTCATCAAGAGTTACTGGTTTTGCCCAGTTTCCTTTTTGATCTTGATTCGAAATGTATAACCATGTGAAACCCAGTCCTGTATTAGGATCGTCATCATTGTCGGTATCCTTTCGTGATGAAGAGAATATAATAGATTTATACTTTCTATCGGCATAAGCTGGAGAAAAGTCATCAGCTCTACTGTTTAGTTTTCTGATATTTTCAACTTCGTAATTAGTATTTGGGTTGTCAATCCACAGCATTGCTTTTTTCATGGTCTCAACACCAATTGTGCCTCTAGGATCTTCAGGAACCATCTTTGTATATTCGTTATACTGGTCTATCGCTTCTTGATATTTTCCTTGGTCACGAAGACATTCTGCATAGTATAAATATATGATTGGATCAGAATATTTCATTCTAACAAGTCGAGCATATTGTTGCTCTGCTTTCCTTCTGTCTTTAGTATACCTATAACATTCAGAAATTTGAAAGGCAATTCTTTTCTTTTCTAGTTTGTTTTTAGTTTTACTAGAGGCCTTTTTGTATAGGTCAATTGCTGTAGAAAACTGTTCGTTTTTAAATGCAGCATCAGCCTCCATTGTAACTTGTGCGTATGTAAATACTGGAGTTAGAATTAGCAAAAAAGTAATAATTGCGATATGTAATTTCATTGTGTATGTGGTTTTATATTTCCTTAAAATGAAGCTGCTAATATACAGTATTTTTTTAAGAAAATTATAATAAATTAACAATTGCTAACGACATACTTTTCGATGTATAGAATAGTTATTATTCTTAATCTTTTAGGATATAGTAAGGAATAATATAAAATCAAAAAGAGGCAATAAATAATTGCCCCTTTTAATTATAATATTTTCTATTTTGTTTTAGTTGTTTTCTTCCTGTTTTTTTGTTTCTTCTTCTGTTTTAGGTTCTTCCTTTTTTTCAGGCTCTTCTGTTGTAGTTTTTTCTATTGGCTCTTTTTTCACTTCTTGTTTCTCAGGTTTTTTCGCCTCAGGACAGCCTGAGTTTAATTTTGAACCTGCTACCTCAGGGCATTTATCATACTTATCTTCAATTCCATCACCATCAAAATCCGGGCATCCATTAAATTCTTTTAAGCCTGCTGTATATGGGCAGTCATCATCTTTATTAGGAATCCCATCACCGTCTGAATCAGGGCAGCCTTTAAATTTTAGAGGGCCTTTGGCATTATCGCATTCATCTAGTTTATTGGAAACTAAATCACCATCATCATCCTGCGGTGCTTTATGTTTTATACTAAATTTAAGTGCAATATATAAATCTGCGGATGTAATATTGTCTTGTAAGCCAACTACTGCTAATAAATTATTAGAACCTATCCAAAGTGGCCCTAATCTTAAACCTAAGCCAACGTTAAGTTCATTAAATTCGTTGTACCTAATAGGAAATGCCATCCCAAAACGCGCGTTTTCTATTCTTGGAGTTATATTTATTGAATTTATATAATGTACTTTTGAACTATGGTTGAAATCTCTATTTAATGCATAACGACCTCCAATATTTACGTATATTTTATTTGCAATTCTAATATCCAAATTCATATTTAGAGTAGTAGGAAGTTTAAAAACATAGTTGGGGTCAGTACTTGTTTGCATATCAATTGTACTATCAGCAAGTGCTTCAAATGATGTAATGCCGAACTCATTAAAATTAATCTGGTCATTCTCTACCCTAAAGTCATTGGAGTTAAACTGTTTGGTGAAATTCATCTGACCAATATCAAGTATAGAAAAACTAAATTTGAATAAATATTTATTAAGGTCTCTTCTCCATAGCCCCTCTTCTCCATCCATATCATATTGGTATTTTTTGAATTTAGGTCTAAATTCATAAATAAAACCAGCATCAAAAGAAACAGATGGCTTTGCGGAAAATTTAAATTCCATTATATCTTCAAGATTTGCAGAAGCGCCAAATTTAAATTCACCATTAACATCATTTGCAATGGAATCATTTTGTAAAGTGTATCCTACTTGATCTGCATAAAGATAGCCCGAACCCATTCCTTGTAGTAATTTTGCTGTTCCACCTACTTTTATTACATGCTTCTTTTTATTTAAAAGGACTTGCGCATAAGTGAATCCGTATTCTGCCCACGCTATGGCATTTAATGACATATTTTCATAGTTAAGTGTCTTGCCAAAAAGTTCTGGAACATTATTGCTATTCATCATTAAATCAGCAGCTTCAGGATCAATATTATCAAGATTCAATATTTGGCGAACCCTTGCACTAAAACCAAAAGAAGATTTTTCCCCAATGTTGAACATAAAACTTAATCCACGACCTTCTATTGTTTGGAATATGTATTTTGGGTCGTTATTGTCAACAACCGTAACGTAGTTTTCTATAAATTTCTCTTGTTCAAAAAGTTCAGGTTTGAAAATAACCTTACTGTCTAACCCCCACCAGTTATTTTCAAATCGTGTACTTAAACCTACTATTTCCATGTCGAATTTATAGCGGCTGTCGGCTATACTTGCTGGGTTATAAAACATACCAGTTGCTCCTGCATAGTTGTCAGTTGAAAAAGCTAAATAGTTTTGTGAAAAAACAGGCTTTATATTAATAAGAATTGTGGCTATGATTAAAAAAGAAAAAGTACATAATCGTTTCATAAGTATATGGTTTTATTAAGTATGTGATATTTTAGTAGTAGAACAATATTTGCTATTTATGATTTTGTTTATAAAATCAAATATTTATTTTTCTACAAAAGTGTTAATTTCAGTGATTGTATTCAATAGTTAACAAAAATACTTAAATTATCTCTTGATTTCAAATAAATTTCATTTTGTAATAGAAATTATAAAGAAATTAAACTAATACAAGCCATTAGATGGAAAAATATATGCTAATAATATTAAGACTGTAACTTTCTTAATATTATTTAAATAAGTATTGAACTACTCTTAAAAAAATGTACTTTTGCACGCTTTTTTAAGCGTATTGAAGAATAGAAAATATATATAATATGATTACAGTATCGAATTTAAGAATACAGTTTGGCAAGAGAGTTTTGTTTCAGGATGTTAACATGGTTTTTACGGCAGGTAATTGCTACGGAATTATAGGTGCTAATGGTGCCGGTAAATCTACTTTTTTGAAAACAATTTCGGGAGAAAATGACTCTACTGCAGGAAAAATCTCACTAGGTTCTGATGAGAGATTATCAGTATTAAGTCAAGACCACTATGCTTTTGACGAGTTTACAGTATTAGATACTGTGATGCAAGGTCATGATAAGCTATGGAGTATAATGCAAGAAAAAGATGCAATATATGCAAAAGAGGATTTCTCTGATGCCGATGGTATTAAAGCCGCTGAGCTTGAGTCCGAATTTGCTGACCTTGATGGTTGGAATGCCGAAAGTGAAGCTGCTAGTTTATTGTCAGACCTTGGAATTAAGGAAGCTTTGCATTATTCACTGGTGAAGGATCTTAGTGGTAAACAAAAAGTAAGAGTTTTATTAGCTCAAGCTTTATTTGGTAAGCCTGATAACTTATTGCTTGATGAGCCTACCAACGACTTGGATCTTGATACTGTAAGATGGTTAGAAAATTATTTGGCAAATTATGAGAATACTGTTCTTGTGGTTTCTCACGATAGGCACTTTCTTGATGCTATTAGTACTCATACTGTAGATATCGATTTTGGAAAAGTTAAAATGTTTCCAGGTAACTATAGCTTCTGGTATCAAAGTAGTCAGTTAGCACTTAAGCAACAGGTTAACCAGAACAAAAAAGCTGAGGAAAAGAAAAAAGAACTTCAAGAGTTTATTGCCCGCTTTAGTGCAAATGCCGCTAAATCAAAGCAAACTACTTCGCGAAAGAAAATGATTGAGAAGCTTAATATTGAAGATATTGAGCCTTCAACAAGGAAATATCCGGGTATTATTTTTGCTCCAGAGCGTAAAGCTGGTGATAGGGTGCTAGACATAAAAGGTCTTAGTGCTGAAATTGATGGAAAAGTATTGTTTAAAGATGTTGAGTTTTTTACAAATAGAGGTGATAAGATAGTTTTTCTATCAAAAGACCCTAGAGCAATGACTGCTTTCTTCGAAATAATTAATGAAAATCAAAAGCCAACTTCTGGAGAATTTCAGTGGGGGCAAACTATATCAAAAGCTTATCTTCCAATTGATAATACAGAATATTTTAATAGTAAACTTAATTTGTTTGATTGGTTATGCCAATTTACAAAGGATACTACACAATTATATATTAGAGGTTATTTAGGAAAGATGCTTTTTGCTGGCGAAGAAATTTATAAGCAAGTAAATGTGCTTTCTGGTGGTGAGAAAATGAGATGTATGATTTCTAAAATGATGCTTACTAATGCTAATGCATTGATTCTTGATACTCCAACAAACCACCTTGATCTGGAATCTATTCAGTCGTTTAATAATAATCTTGTTAAGTATCCTGGTAATATTTTCATGTCGTCGCATGATCATGAGTTTATTGATTCGGTATGTAATCGTATAATTGAATTAACACCAAACGGTATTATTGACAAAATGATGACTTATACCGAATATGTTAACGATGAGAAAATAATGACATTACGCGAGTCAATGTATAAATAATTAATTTTTTTTAAAATAAAATAATATGGCATTAAAATGTGGAATTGTAGGATTACCAAATGTTGGAAAATCAACCTTATTTAATTGTTTGTCAAATGCAAAAGCACAATCGGCAAACTTCCCTTTTTGTACTATTGAACCTAATATAGGAGTTATAACGGTTCCCGATGAGCGTATTAATAAGCTATCAGAATTAGTAAACCCCCAAAGAGTTCAGCCTACTACTATCGAAATTGTTGATATAGCAGGTCTTGTTCGTGGAGCAAGTAAAGGCGAAGGCTTAGGAAATAAGTTTTTGGCAAATATCCGCGAAACTGATGCTATTATTCATGTATTGCGTTGTTTTGAGGATGAAAATATCACTCATGTTGATACTACGATTGACCCTGTAAGAGATAAAGAGACTATAGATATAGAGTTGCAAATTAAAGATTTAGAGACTGTAGAGACTAGGTTTAAGAAAATTGCAAAAATCGCTCAAACAGGAAAAGATAGAGACGCTATGCGTAATGCCAAAATATTGGAGCGTATAAAAGCTCATTTGGAAGAAGGTAAATCTGTTCGCGAATTAGAATTTGAAGAGGATGATATAAAGTTAGTAGATGAGTATCAATTATTAACAGCAAAACCAATTCTTTATGCTTGTAATGTTGATGAGGATTCTATTGTTGATGGAAATGATTTTGTTAACCAAGTTCGTGAAGCAGTAAAAGGCGAAAATGCTGAGATATTAGTAATATCAGCTCAAGCAGAGTCCGAAATTGCGGAGCTGGAAGATTATGAAGAGCGTCAAGAATTTCTTCAAGATCTTGGTCTTAACGAGAGTGGAATGAGTAAGCTAATTAAAAAGGCATATGTGCTTTTAGATTTAGAAACTTACTTTACTGCTGGAGTACAGGAAGTTAGAGCTTGGACGTACTCAAAAGGAATTAAAGCACCTCAGGCAGCGGGTATTATTCATACCGATTTTGAGAAAGGCTTTATCCGTGCCGAGGTTATTAAATATGATGACTATATTGGCTTAGGATCCGAAGCTGCGGTTAAAGAGGCCGGTAAGATGGCTGTGGAAGGGAAAGATTATCTTGTATGCGATGGTGATATTATGCATTTTAGATTTAATGTTTAATGTAAATTAGTATTCTCCAAATAATAAAAAAGGTAAATAATCGTAATGGTTATTTACCTTTTTTTATTTTCTAAATCGGATAAACGCATATAAAAAAAGGATGAACATTGCTGCTCATCCTTTTATATTATTATTTAATACTAGCTATTATACTAGTATCTTAACAATGTCTATTTATCATCTTTAGCTTCAATCTTCTTTAATAACTCTTCTGCTTTTGCCTTTTCAGACTCTTGCATTTCAGCTTTAAGAGATTCAAGAACTCCTAAGTCACCAAGAGTAGTTTTCTCGATATTCTTATTTACGTTCTTCATTGCTTTAGATGTATTCTTAGCATCAGCTCTTTTAATAGCATTTGCTTTAGCTTTAGCACCAGCTTCTACTTGTTGGTTGATACGGTTATGAGAAAGAATGATTTTCTTATTGTCCTTAGAGAATTCGATAACCATAAAGTCTAATGTATCATCTACTTTAGGCATAGTACCATCTTCTTTGCTTAAGTGACGTTTAGGAGTAAAACCTTCTACACCATAAGGAAGAGATACAATAGCACCTTTTTCGTTAATAGAAGTAATAGTTCCTTTATGTACACTGTTTACATTAAATACAGTTTCGAATACATCCCAAGGATTTTCTTCTAACTGCTTATGTCCTAAGCTTAAACGACGGTTATTCATATCAACATCTAATACAACAACTTCCATCTTCTCACTAATCTTAGTAAACTCAGCAGGGTGCTTAATTTTCTTAGACCAACTTAAGTCAGAAATGTGTACTAAACCATCAACACCTTCTTCTAGCTCAACAAAGATACCGAAGTTAGTGAAGTTACGTACTATTGATGTATGCTTAGTTCCCTTAGGGTACTTCTCGTCAATATTAGCCCATGGATCTGGAATAAGTTGCTTGATACCTAATGACATCTTGCGCTCTTCGCGATCTAGAGTTAGGATTACAGCTTCTACTTCGTCGCCTACTTTCAAGAAATCTTGAGCAGTACGTAAGTGCTGTGACCATGACATTTCGCTAACGTGAACAAGTCCTTCAACTCCCGAAGCAATTTCAACAAATGCACCGTAGTCAGCAATAACAACAACTTTACCTTTAACTTTATCTTCAATCTTAAGGTTCTCATCAAGAGAATCCCATGGGTGAGGAGTTAATTGTTTTAAGCCAAGAGCAATACGTTTCTTTCCTTCGTCGAAGTCAAGAATAACAACATTGATCTTTTGATCAAGAGATACAATCTCTTCTGGGTGATTGATACGACCCCATGAAAGGTCAGTAATGTGGATAAGACCATCAACACCACCAAGGTCGATAAATACACCATAAGAAGTAATGTTCTTAACAGTACCTTCAAGTACTTGACCTTTTTCAAGCTTAGCCATAATCTCAGCTCTTTGCTTCTCAAGCTCATCTTGAATAAGTGCTTTATGCGATACAACTACGTTTTTGAATTCGTTATTAATCTTAACAACTTTGAATTCCATGTTTTTACCAACATAAATATCGTAATCGCGGATTGGCTTAACATCAATTTGCGATCCTGGAAGGAAAGCCTCAATGCCAAATACATCTACAATTAAACCACCTTTAGTACGACATTTAACGAAACCATTAATGATTTCATCTTTTTCGTGTGCCTCATTAACATTATCCCATGATTTTAGGATACGTGCTTTTTTATGAGAAAGAATTAATTGACCATTAACATCTTCCTGGCTTTCAATATATACGTCAATCTCGCTACCAATTTCAACGTCTTCCATATAACGAAGTTCGTTAACTGAAAGTACACCATCACTTTTGAAACCAATGTTGATAACAACCTCACGACTATTCTTAGACATGATAATTCCTTTAACAACTTGTTGCTCAGTAATAGTTTTTAAAGTCTTTTCGTAGATTGCTGCATCAGCATCATCTTTAGCAACAGAGATAGTATTTTCGTCTTCTACATTATCGAAATCGAATTCTAGGGGAGCTTCATCTAAATTAGGAAGTTGATATTCAGCCTTAGGAGCCTCAGCAACTTTTTCCTCTACTTTAGGAGCTTCTTCTTTTTTAACTTCTTCCTTTACTTCAGCTTTTGGAGCTTCCTCTAC
>JAOZPM010000131.1:0-7242 GCA_029932765.1 Bacteroidales bacterium
GTTAATCAATAGTAAATAGACAATTCTACTTTGAGTTAAGCTTGAAGTAAACATATAAAGCCTCCTTTCTTTCCATAATTTGGATAAGAAAGGAGGCTTTCTTTTTGACAAGCTTATTATAAAGAAAAGAATGATGTATTGGCAATGGAATAATTAGAGAGTTTATTCTCTTATTAGTCTTGAACTAATTAATATGCGTCTGCCCTGTAAATATAAGTTGGTATAATATTAGATAAATAGTAATGTATTTTTAAAGAAATAAATTAAGATTTACCCTTGTACAAAAAAAGGCAGTTAGATCTATCTTTCTAACTGCCTTATGATTTATTTTAATAAGTTTAGGTTATTTCACTGCAACCACATTTAATCCTGTACCAGTTTTATGATTTCCTTTTAAATCCATATAGTTTAGAACTAGCGAAATAGGAAAAGTAATAAGATAATAAAAAGGTAGAATTATAAAAAATATCTTACTGGCATTAAGCATAAGAATAGGATACTTCATTGATAATTTCCATGATATTTTACCAGGAGTTCCGTAAGTGTATTTTGCTGATGTTTTTGAGAAACCTGCTGTTTTAAGTTTTTCCTGAATTTCATCAATATTATATCCATCACGTACGTGCTCATCAATAAAAGAATCTTCACCCTCTACATGTTCGTGGTCATGATCGTGATCGTGGTCGTGAACATCAGAGCCACCTTGGTCGCTTGGAGTTGAAACCAATAAAGTGCCACCAGTTTTCATGGATTTATAAAAGTTTTTGAAAACTTCTACATCTTCTAATATATGCTCCATTACATCTACCGATAGGACGAAGTCATATTTTTCTGGCTCAGAGAATTTTACTAAATCAGCTTTTTCGAAATGAGCATTATTGCGCCCAATCTTTTCAAAGAAATTATTGCAATCAGCAATCTGCTCAGTTTTAACATCCACTCCTTTTACTGTCCAATTGCTATCCATTGCAGACATAAAGTAAGAGTATTGCCCAAATCCAGAGCCAGCATCTAATATATTTGCTTGTTTTCCTTTATTTTCTTTTGCCCAATTACGGAATTCATCTTTAACATGCCAAGTGCGTAATAATAGCAGATCAAGCATTGAGTAGAATGACTTTCTTAAAAAAGGGCTTTTATTGAAAACAGTTCCTAGACTGCGCTTTATGGGATCGTATTTCATGTTTGTGCTATAAATCTATTGTCAAAAATTATCCGACAAATGTACATTAATTTTATTCATTTTAAAATTGAAAAATAAAATGAAAGAAAATTAATGGGAAAGCGGAGCGGTTCTATTCAAAGCAAGTTTTTGTGTATTTTTTTTGGGAACACAAAAACTTGACTTTGAATAAAAATGTACATTAATTTTATTCATTTTAAAATTAAGAAATAATATTTTCAAAAAGCTTGACTATTATACCAATAATTGGTATTTTTGCTTAAAATATTATAGATATGAGTAAAAACACATCAGTATCATTGGGTAATTATTTTGATGATTATATTCAAAATCGTTTATATTCAGGAAGATACAAAAATGCAAGTGAAGTAATTAGAGCTGGCTTGAGATTACTTGAAGAGGAAGAGAATAGAGTTTTAGCCCTGAAAAATGCAATTCAAGATGGATTAGATAGCGGAATTGCCAATAATTTTAATCCAGAATTACATTTGAAAAGGATAAAAGAAAAAAGTAAAATTCATGGCTAAATACATTCTAACAAATAAGGCTGTTGATGACTTATCTCAAATTTGGAATTATACATATTATAAATGGTCCGAAATTCAGGCTGATGTATATTATAATATGCTAATTGATAGCTGCGAATATATTTCTGAAAACACGAATCTTGGTAAGAATTATGAAGAGATAGCCACATATTTATTTGCTTATAAAGTAGGGCGTCATATTATTTTTTATCAAAAGCAAAATGAAGAAAATATTTTAGTAATAAGAATATTACATCAACAAATGGACTTAAAAAATAGACTCGCTGAATAGGATGATATTGATAGATTTTAGTTTTTAACTTTGAAATCACCAACCCTTTCCAATATTTTACAATCCCCTACAACTCCTTACAATCCTTTTACCATTCCTTACCATTTTTTACAAACCTTTACATTTCCCCCTAATAAACCCCTTTCCCCAATTAAACGAATAAACCTGCCTCGCCGGCCGGCAGGCAATTAAACTCCTTCAACCTTTTCAACCTTTTTCAACCCAAATACACAATTAAAACTTACCTTTGCCTCATGATAACAGTAGGTAGAGCGATAGTATCGGAGGATGTGATTAACGTGCAATTTATGTGCGACTTAAAAGCCTGTGGTGGCGAATGCTGCGTGCAAGGAGACGAGGGGGCACCTCTCGATGAAAATGAGATTGGAGAATTGGAAGATTCGCTAGAAGAGGTAATTCCATATATGCGAAAAGAAGGTGTTGATTTGGTAGATAAATACGGTGTTTTTGACTATGGTTCGGAAGGCGATTATGTTACTCCGCTAATTAATGATAACGAATGTGCTTTTATTTATTATGAAAATAATATGGCTCTTTGCGCAATCGAAAAAGCCTATTTAGAAGGTAAAATAAAATATCAAAAGCCTATTTCATGCCATTTATACCCCATAAGAATTACTGAGTATGCCGATTTTGATGCTGTAAACTACCATAATTGGTCAATTTGTAGCTCAGCTCTTAAGCACGGTAAAGAAATTGGAATTCCAATTTATAAAATGCTAAAAACTCCTCTTATTCGCAAATACGGTAGCGACTGGTATGCAGAACTAGAAAAAGAAATTGACTCTGGTATATATGATGAAGTCTTAAATAAAAACAAATAGAAACATACCTAAGCATTAGCTAGCAAACAAGAATGAACAACGAGATATACAATAGTTTAAGAAATGAATTCGGTTTTGAGCCCACATCAAAACAGGATTTGCTGATGCAACAACTATCGTATTTTATTGATAATAAATACCAAAGAGGGTTATTTATTATAAAGGGTTATGCCGGTACTGGTAAAACATCAATAGTATCAGCCTTAGCGAGACATCTTCGAAAAAACTTTCAAGGGTTTAGACTAATGGCTCCCACAGGTCGTGCTGCTAAAGTTTTGAGTAAATATTCTGGTTTTAGAGCAGCCACAGTTCATCAGAGTATTTATTTTGCCGTTACAGGTGCAGGTGGTGGCTTATTATTAAGTCTGAAAGAAAATAAAACTAAAAACACCATTTTTATTATTGATGAAGCTTCAATGATTCCCGACGAAACATCTAGCTCAAAAGGCGGAGGAAGGAATCTCCTTTATGATATTATGGAGTATGTGTATAATAATAAGGGTTGTAAGCTAATTTTTATTGGAGATACAGCTCAGCTTCCTCCAGTTGGAATCCCTATGAGTCCTGCTCTTGACCCACAATATCTTAAAAATGCTTTTAGTCTTGATATACTGAATATTGAACTCGATGAGGTGGTACGACAAGATGAGCAATCAGGGATATTATCAAATGCAACCTTGCTACGTCAGCATATTAGCGATGAGAAATATCTTCCTCCATTTTTTGATATTTATGGGCAAAAAGATGTTGTAAATCTACCCGGTATTGAGCTTATTGATGAGCTGCAATCGGCATACGATTTTCAGGGGTTTGATAATACCGTTATAATTACAAGATCCAATAAACGAGCAAATCAATATAATGAAGCAATTAGGAATCGCATACTTTTTCGCGAGGAGAAGATTAATGCTGGTGATTACCTAATGGTGGTTAAGAATAATTATTTTTGGTTGGAAGATGATTCCAAAGCAGGATTTCTTGCCAATGGTGACATTATGGAGCTTATGTCGGTACTAAAAATGGAAGAAATGTATGGTTTCCTTTTTGCCGATGTGGTAGTGCGCTTGGTTGACTATCCTGACGAAAGAGAGATTGAAATTAAGTTATTACTAGATAGCCTCGATAGGGAAACTCCCGCATTAAGTTATGAAGATAATAATAAGCTATATAAAGCGGTGATGGAGGATTATATGGAAGTACCTACAATATCAAAACGTAAGGAATTAATTCGTCAAAATCAGTATTTTAATGCTGTGCAAGTGAAGTTTGCCTATGCTCTTACATGTCATAAAACTCAAGGTGGACAATGGCATACAGTATTTGTAGACCAAGGTTATATGACCGAAGAGCGAATGGATAAAGAATATTTGCGTTGGTTATATACTGCCACTACTCGAGCAACAGATAGATTGTTTTTTATTAATTTCCCAGAGGCATTTTTCATTGAAGCTTAATAATTTTTTAAGAAACACACACATAATGATGATAAATTTAATAAAACTGAATATTTTACTTTTAGTAATATTATTTTCAAATAATAAAATAATTGCACAAATTTACAATCCTATTTTTGGAGAAGAATATGTGCAAACTTTTGTGCCAACAATAGAAGTTACAATGGATAGTGCCGATTATCTAATTATGATTGATAGCGTTTATAGTAATACATATAGGCATGCTACGGCTGTGTACAAATCTAGCGATGGTACCAATATTAGCTATCTGGATATGGGCATTAGGCTAAGAGGCAATACTTCTCGTACTAAGGATAAAAAATCCATAAAACTCCATTTTGAAAAATTTACTGAAGATCAGAAATTTTTTGGTTTGAAAAAACTTAACCTAAAAGCAGAAACAAACGATCCATCTTGTGTTAGAGAACACCTGGTTATGAATATGTATCGTGAGTATAACGTTCCCGTGGCTAGAGTTAACCACATTAAGCTATATATCAATAATACTTATATGGGTTTATATTCTAGCGTGGAACAAATTGACAAAACTTTTCTTATGAGTAGGTTTGCAAATAAAACTGGCAACTTATATAAATGCACCTATGGCAGCTCCAATGGTGCCGATTTGGCTATTGTTAGCGAGGTGTATAATAATGATATTTATGAATTAAAAACCAATGAGTCTGCTAATAATAGAACTAATCTTAACGCTTTTATTAGCTTCTTGAATACAAGTTCTGATGCCGATTTTGATAATAATATTGCTAGTTATATTAATATTGAATCGTATTTAAGGCAGCTAGCACTAGAGGTGCTTACAGGACATTGGGATGGGTATTCTTATAATAAAAACAACTTCTATTTATACTATAATACCACAAAAGCATGGTTTGAATATATCCCTTATGATACTGATAATACATTGGGCATAGATTGGGTTAGTAGAGACTGGAGTAATAGAAATATTTATGATTGGGCACAACACGGAAATACTGCTCGGCCTCTATATACTAGAGTGTTGGGGATTAATAGGTATGCCAAAAAGTATTCTCAAAATATTGATACTTTACTTAACTCTATTTTTACGGTAAACTATCAAATGAATATTGCAAATGGATTTCGTAATTTGATATCCCCAGCAGTGAGTATTGATACTTTTTATACTTTAGATAATGGCTACGACACCCTTGCTTTTTTAAGTAGTTATACTAGTAATAATGTTGCTAATCATGCTCCTTATGGTATTCAGCCGTTTATTACCAAAAGGAAACTAACAGCAGAACAACAGCTTAATTTGGCACATTTATCGGTAGGCAATTCTCAAACTAATGATTATGTAAATATATTCCCAAACCCTATAAATGATGAGATATTAACGATATCCTTAACTACCAATAAATATAATAGACTCTTAATAATTGATATGACAGGAAGCGTAGTGATGAGTGAATATGTATTGCAAGGTGCAAATAGGATAAACATTCGTAGGCTTAGTAAGGGTATCTATTATGTACAATTACAAGGCGCCAAAAACACAAAATCTAATAGTTGGAAAATTATAAGATTATAGATTTTACAAAAGGCATTCTATAAGTCAAAAAAGGCTTCCTTTTGAAAGAAAGCCTTTTTTCATGATTATGAAGATTTTTTTCTACGATTTTTCTCTTGTTTAATAAAGTCCAACTCGCGAGTTGATTGTCCTTGTGCGGAGGTGTTTTCCTCAGCACGGCGCAATAAGTATGGCATTACATGTTTTACAGGTCCGTAAGGAAGATATTTTGCAACATTAAATCCTTCTTTGCCAACATTAAAACTAATATTATCGCTCATACCATAAAGCTGCGAAAACCAGCAATGGTCATCATCCTTAGCAATATTATGATCGCACATATAATCAACCATCAATTGTGTAGAATCATCATTATGTGTTCCGTTAAAAATCTTAATATTTTTAATACGCTCAAGGCAATATCTTATTGCTGCATTATAATCCTTATCTGTTGTTTCTTTATCTGGTTGAATAGGATCTTGATAACCTTTTTGCTCTGCTCTTTCGCGCTCAATTTCCATATAAGCCCCACGAACAAACTTTGCTCCTAAGAAATAACCACCTGCTTGAGACATCTTATATGACTCATCAAGGTATGCTAACCTATCGTGGCGATACATTTGAAATGTGTTAAAAACAATGGCTTTTTCCTTATTGAAATTTGCCATCTCTGTATTTGTAGCATAGTCAATAATATTCTGATACCATGAGTGTTCAGCATCAATAAGGATAGGAATATCTACCTCATGAGCTTTTTTGCATAATTGGTGAACTCTATCCAAAAATAGCTCCTTTTCTGCGGTTTCTTGCTCATTCATTTCTTCTCCAGAGCTAGCTTTCTCGAGGATTATAGAGCGCCCCATTGCTGTGGGTTTAAATACTGCAAATGGTATATCAGGATTCTTACTAGCATTTTCTATTGCCATTAAAGTTTCCTCAAAAGCCAAGCGGATATCCTCAGCATCTTCCTTTCCTTCCACAGAATAATCAAGAATAGATTTCACATTATATTTACCAAGTTTAGCAATTGCTGCATCACAACTACTGATGGTTTCGCCACCTACAAAATGTTGGTATATTGTAGGCTTTACAGCCCAGTTAATAGGGAAATGAATACTTAGTGCAATACCGAGCATTGAATTTCCTATTTTTACAATTGTTGGGCTAGAGATGGTTTTAAAAAGCACATATGCCTTTGTTATATCCCAATCGCTTTTGCTTATAAAAGCATTTTCTGTATTATTAAAATCTATTTTCATCTAAGTAGTTTTAGATTGTAACTATAAACATAACTCATATGTACTCAATCCTATAGATGTTTTGTACATTATCAAGCAAACGTAATTATAAAACAAATATATATTTTGCATTTGCAAATAAGATTAATTGCTA
>JAOZPM010000132.1:0-7226 GCA_029932765.1 Bacteroidales bacterium
TAATTTAAAAAACAAACATAAAATGAGAAATATAAAATTAAAGAGTTTATCGCTTATAATACTTTTTACAACTATAGTATATTCTTGCAATATAAATAAAAGTGAGTCGAGCAAAAGTCCAATAGATTATGTTGATCCATTTATTGGAACCGGTGGGCATGGGCATACCTACCCTGGAGCTACTTCTCCATTTGGCATGGTACAACTTAGCCCCGACACACGGCTCGATGGTTGGGATGGCTGCTCTGCTTATCATTATTCTGATTCTATAATATATGGATTTTCGCATACTCACCTTAGCGGAACAGGGGTTTCCGACTATGGCGATATTCTACTTATGCCTATAAGTGGTGATGCTAGCTATAAAAATACTGACTATTCTTCGGCATTCTTACATAATGACGAAATTGCTGAGGCGGGTTATTATAAGGTGAATTTATTGAAACACAATATTGATGTTGAACTAAGTACGAGTACTAGAACCGGAATGCATAAGTATGTATTTGCCCAAGAAGAAAACAATAAGGTTATATTGGATTTAAATCATCGCGATATAGTTGAAGATGCATTTATTAATATTATAAACGATAGTACAATTGAAGGTTATAGAATATCAAGAGCATGGGCTAGTGAGCAGCATCTGTATTTCTATATGCAGTTTTCGCAGGCTTTTGATGCTATAGAAATAAACAATGGCGACAGTATTTTTGCATTAAATGAATATAATGGAAGATCAATTGTAGGTGCTATTAGTTTCAAAAATATTGTGGGCAAAACACTCTTGATAAAAGTAGGAATATCAGCAGTGGATATGGAAGGTGCCAAGAAGAATCTGATGACAGAAAACAAAGACTGGAATTTTGAAAACTTTGTTACTAAAAACCAAAAAAACTGGACAAAAGAGTTGTCGAAAATTAAAATTACTGATAATAGTATTAAGAATAAAACCATTTTTTATACTGCTCTTTACCATAATCAGATAGTACCAAATATATTCTCTGATGTAGATGGTCGTTATCGTGGAATGGATATGGAAATCCATAAAAGTGATCACGATCAGTATACAATTTTTTCACTTTGGGATACATACCGTGCTACCCACCCTCTTTATACTATTATAGAAACCGAGCGAACTACTGATTTTATCAATACTTTTAAAAACCAATATGATGATGGCGGAATGCTTCCAATTTGGGAGCTAGCAGGAAATTACACTGGCTGCATGATTGGCTATCATTCAATTCCAGTAATAGTAGATGCTTATATGAAAGGCTTAAGCGATATTAATGGAGATACATTATTGAGAATGATGTTGAAAAGTGCCAATGCCAATCATCTTGGTTTAGAGGCCTATCGTGATAATGGATATATCTCCATTTCTGATGATGCTGAGAGTATTTCCAAAACACTTGAATATGCATACGATGATTGGTGTATTGCTCAATTAGCAAAGCAATTAGGAAATGAAGAAGTTTATACCTCATTTACCATAAGGGCTCAGTCGTATAAGAATATTTTTGATGGAGAGAGTGGTTTTATGCGTCCTAAATTGGAGCAAATATGGAAAACCCCTTTTGACCCTTCGGAGGTGGATTTTAATTTTACCGAAGCCAATTCGTGGCAATACAGTTTTTATGTTCCGCAAGATATATACACTATGCAAAAGCTTATTGGAGGCAAGGATAAATTTGAGAAACAACTCGATAATTTATTTACAGCTTCTACCGAAACTACAGGTCGTAAACAATCAGATATTACAGGCCTTATTGGGCAATATGCACATGGCAATGAGCCTAGCCATCATATGGCATATTTATATAATTATGTAAATAAATCTGCAAAAACTCAAGATTACCTACAACAAATTTATGATGAGATGTACTCTAATCAGCCAAATGGATATAGTGGCAATGAAGATTGCGGACAAATGTCGGCATGGTATGTTTTATCATCAATGGGTTTTTATCCTGTAAATCCCGCCAATGGCGAATTTGTTTTTGGAAAGCCTGTTTTTGATAATGTAAAACTGAATTTAGAAAATGGTAATACATTTGAGATAATAAAATCTGGTGATAAGGGAGCAACGGCATACGTATATGCAATTAAGTTAAATGATAAAGCTTATACAAAAGCATATATCGATTATGAGGATATTATGAGTGGTGGTACACTCGAGTTTATAATGAAAGATGGCGACGCTATAATTTTCGATGAAGATGGGTTGCCAAGTTCTATCATTAATGATAATATTATTCTTTCATCACCATCAATATCAGGAGCATTACGTTCATTTAGAGATAGTACGCTTATTACTATTTCAACGGAAGATGGCTCAACTGTATTTATGGAAATAGATGCAAAAAATAAAGTTGAGTATAAAGCCCCTTTCTATATTTATAATACTACAAGCATAATAATGTGGGCAGAAAAGGGCTCTATAAAAAGTAAAAAAGTAAC
Organism: Bacteroidales bacterium; assembly: GCA_029932765.1. GTDB lineage: Bacteria > Bacteroidota > Bacteroidia > Bacteroidales > UBA1556 > UBA6267. The sequence continues at coordinate 2,458 of JAOZPM010000132.1, forward strand.
TTCAAATCTATATAAAGTACCCTCAGAAATGAGTGTAAGTATGAAAAATAAATGGCAGGACCAATATGCTGCGGGAGGCGAGATGGCTCTAATTGATGGAATTATTGGCGGCTCTAATTTCCGTAATGGCTCGTGGCAAGGGTATTATTGGGAAGATGTGGATGGAATAATTGATTTGGGCAGCACACAATGGGTTACTACCCTAAGAACAAACTTTATACAAGATAATCGCTCATGGATATTTATGCCGGAATATGTAGAATTTTACGGCTCATTGGATGGTAATGAGTATAATAAACTTGGACGAATAGACAATAATATTTCTAAAGATGAATTGAGTGTAATCATAAAAACCTTTTCTGTAGAATTTACAAAACGTGAATTAAGATATATTCGTTTTTATGCTAAGAATCATAATATTTGTCCCGAAAACCATCTTGGTGCTGGAGGCAAAGGCTATATTTTTATGGATGAAGTGGAATATAAATAGATTGGTTTAGTTTTAAGTTTCTTTTCTTCGATATAATAAATATCGATTATAAGAAAAACGACTAACTTTGCAATTAAGTAGTTCAAAAAAAGAAACTACTTTTCAATTAATAATACAAGAACTTATATGAGTCAACAAGATACCCTTAATGGAGTGCCTTTCTCTTTAGAAATGATAATAAAAGGCATGCCTGAGCATGCTTATATCTTTTCTAGGGAAGGTAAACTATTGACTTGGAATAAGAATATTGAAATTCTTTTGGAATATTCTGCAAAAGAATTAAAAAACAAATTTGTTACTGAGCTAATTTGTAAAGATGATAAAGACAGGGTTGCCAATAAATTTATTGAACTTATTGTTGATGGAGATGACAAAGAAAGAGTTATAGAATATTGTATACAGACAAAATATGGGCGAATAATTCCTTGCCTTGCAATGCGCTCGGTAGTGATTGTTGCTGGTGTAGAGTATATGGCTGGTATTTTAATCAATATTAATGAAATACATAATGATAAGAATGAGTTAAAAGGTCGTATAACTAAAATGAACTTGCTAAAAAGTCAATTGCAAGATTATTTTAATAAAATTGAACGACTGAATCAAGCTAAAATAGAACTGCAAGAAAATCACTTTATTAACTCTAAAGAATTCAATAATATACTTATTAATAATCTGCCAGGCATATTTTATTTATGCGAAAAGGTTGACAATAAATTCTATATTAAAAGATGGAATAATAATTTTGAAACTAAACTAGGTTATTCAAAAAATGAGCTTCTAAATATGCAGCCTTATCAAACCTTCACCAATCAGAAAGAATATGCCAAGGTTGAAAAGGCAATACAACAGATCTTCACTACTGGTAGTGCACAAGTAACAGCAATTTTTAACACTAAAGACGGGAGACCTATTCCGTATTTATTTGATGGGTATCTATTAGAAGATAATGGTAAAACCTATTTTATGGGCATTGGAATGGATTTATCATATCAAATTTTGCTGGAGAAAAAGCAGAAACTACAAGAGCAAGAAAAGCTCAAGTCTACAGAATTGCTTGAATCAAACGAGAGAGAATTAATTACTACTGCACTCGAAAGAAGCAAGACATCTAAGGTAATAGAAGCGGCATTAAAAAATATCGACAAACTCCTAGTAAAGCACATAGGTACAGATTTATATAACGAACTTGTTGGTATACAAAATAAATTAAAAACTCAAAGTACAGAGCAAGATAATTGGGAGATTTTTAGATTACGCTTTACCAAAGTACATAAGAATTTTTTCATAAATCTTAAAGAAACACATCCTACTTTATCAAAATCAGAGCTTAAATTTTGTGCTTATTTGCGAATACATCTTTCCTCACATCAAATATCTTCAGTATTGAATATCACCAATGAAGGCATTAAAAAGAGCCGATATAGAATCCGGAAGAAATTGGAACTAGAATCTATAGATTCGCTCGAAGACTATATTGCACAATTCTAAGCTTAAGAATGCTCCCTATTCACATGAATTATAATAAAAATAGTGCTAATATTTTTTGTCCGCCTTTTGTCCACTAATATACACTAAAGAATAACCTAATAAGTTCTATTTTTGCTTTTAAGTATTCTAATGCTTAATTCAAAATAATATGATGTATACTACTTTGCTTATCTTATTAATTCTTGGGTATATATTTATTGTATTTATACACTATATATATACCTCTACAGCCATTAAAATACCTATTGTTTCAAGAAAATATCATCCATATAAATAATTTACAGAATAGTTTAATAGTAAAACTAATCTCTAATTACAGGAAATATCATATATGGCTTAAGCCTATTTTACAAACCAATATTTACAGACAATTAATTTGATTATTATGAACAGAAAAACACTACTAATAGTACTATTAACCTTTCTAACATTAGGAAGCACAATTTCAACAGCTTGGGCTCAAGAGTACCGTATAGAAAAAGATTTGCTTGGAGACGTAAAAGTTCCAACTGACGCATATTACGGAGCACAAGCAGCGCGAGCTATGGAAAACTTTCAAGTTTCAGGACAGTATATCAATGATTATCCTGATTTTATGAAAGCTTGGGGAATGATTAAGTTAGCAGCAGCACAAGCGAATACAGAAGCTGGTAAAATGAAGCCCGAAATGCTTAAACTAATTGAGCCTGGCTGTATGGAATTAATAAATGGAAACTATATTAATCAATTCAGAATTGATTTATACCAAGGAGGAGCTGGAACTTCTACCAATATGAATGCAAATGAAGTAATTGCAAATATTGCTCTTGAAAAGGCAGGATTTAAAATTGGAGAATATGATAAAATTTCTCCAAATGATGAAATAAATATGTCTCAATCAACAAATGATACATATCCAACATCATTAAAACTTACCATGCTTCTGCATAATACTAGACTAACTGAACAGCTTAGCTTACTAGCTAAAGAATTTAGGGTATTAGGAAATAAATATCTTGAAGTGGTAAAAATGGGAAGAACTGAATTTCAGGATGCAGTACCTATGACCGTTGGTCAAGAGTTCCATTCTTATGCATCTATGCTTGAATGGGATATAGCAAATATAAAATTTGCCAGCAGTGCATTATTAACCTTAAATATGGGTGGCACTGCTATTGGAACAGGATTAAACGCTCCAAAAGGATACGATACTTATGTAATAAAGCATTTAAACAAAGCATCAGGATTTGAGTTTGTAAATGCTGACGATATGATTGCTGCTACTTCTAGTCTGCATTCATTTGTAGTTTACTCATCGGCATTAAAAACCATGGCAACTACATTATCTAAAATTTCCAACGACCTAATTATTCTATCGTCAGGCCCAAGAAATGGCATATTTGAAATAAACTTACCTCCACGCCAACCTGGCTCTTCAATAATGCCTGGCAAAGTAAACCCAGTAATACCCGAATTAATGGCATTGGTTAGCTACCGAGTTATAGGCAATGATGTAACAGTAAATATTGCAGCTTCTGATGGTGATTTACAATTGAATGCTTACGAGCCAGTTGTTGGATTAACAATTTTTGAGTCGCAAAAATTATTGACTAATACCATGAAAACCTTCCGCGAACAATGTGTGAGTGGTATTACAATAAATGAAGAGGTACATAAAAGGAATATGGAAACAACCATTGGAATTGTAACTGCTTTAAACCCTGTATTAGGGCATCATGTTGGTGATGAATTAGCAAAAGAATCAATGGAAACAGGAAAAGGAATTCTTGAGCTTGTTCGTGAAAAGAATTTATTAACAGAAAAACAAATTCAAGAAATATTATCACCAGAAAATATGACTGGTCTTGATAAATCTAAATACAAAAATAAATAAATCGAATATTAACTTATAAATTTACAATAATGAAAACAAAACTATTTTTAAAGAGTTTATTGGTGATTCTGCTAATAATTGCAATTACACCAGCTACATTTTCACAAGACAAAAAACTTCCTAACATTGTTATACTAGCAACAGGAGGAACAATTGCAGGTGAAGGATCCAGCGCTACAGGTTCAAGTTATACTGCAGGAAAGATTGGTATAGAATCAATGATTGATGCAGTACCTAATATAAGAAAACTTGCTAACTTAACTGGCGAGCAAACAGTAAATGTAGGTTCTCAAGATATAAGTGTTGCAGTATGGATTACATTAGCAAATCGCATAAATGAACTATTAGCAAAAGATGATGTTGATGGAATAGTAATTACTCACGGAACAGATACTCAAGAAGAAACAGCTTTCTTCTTAAATCTTGTTGTAAAAAGCGAAAAGCCTGTGGTATTAGTTGCTGCAATGCGTACATCAACTGCATTAAGTGCCGATGGTCCATTAAACTTATATAATGGTGTAGCTGTTGCTGCATCTGCTGAAGCTCATGGAAAAGGAGTAGTAGTTGTAATAAACGATGTTATTCTTTCGGCACATGCTGTAAAAAAAATGTTAACTACACCCGTTCACGCTTTTATGTCTCCAGAACATGGTCAATTAGGAACAGCTAACTTTGGGTTAGTTGAGTTTTTTCATGAGCCACATGGTGTACATACTGTAAATAGCGACTTTTCTATGGATGGAATTAAGGAGCTACCTCGTGTAGATATTATATATGGATGTGCAGATATGTCAACAGACCTAATTGATATAATGATTAAGGCCGGTGCAAAAGGAATTATCATTGCAGGAGTAGGTGATGGAAATATGAATAAAGGAACATTAGAGGCTGCTAAAAAAGCTACCGCTGCAGGAATTC
>JAOZPM010000133.1:0-7223 GCA_029932765.1 Bacteroidales bacterium
ATTACCATATCATAATCCTTAAGATCATTATATGTTGGAGTTATGCTTTCTGCATTTAATACAGAGTATGTATAATTAGAATGTGCTAAAGCAGAATCAATACGTGATGATTCATCTGTGCCATTTACATCATCATCCACCAATAAAACTTTGAATGTATCCTGATTTGCAGAAAACTCGTATTCAGGAATAATTTCCATACTATTATATATGGATAGTAGTTTACTATTTTCTGAATAAGCTATTTTATAACTACTAAGAAGTAAAGAAATTATAATTAATAAAAAGGAAATATGTTTCATATATTTTATGATCTTTTCAAATTTCAACTTACTACAATTTAACAAATTAGAGTATTTACTAATTAGTATTTACTCTGTGACAATAAATACAAATTACACTTTATAAACTTTATTGCAAAGTCTTTATTACCATGAATTTCTCAAGGTAATAACTATCAATAAATTCTATTTTAAGAAAATACAAGCCTGCTTGCAATGAGCTAATATCTATAGTATTATCATCAGGGCTAAAAGTAGTTATTATCTCTTTTCCCATGATATCAATTACCACAATCTCCAATACCTTTACACCTGTCATGCCCTCAATATATAATATATCGCTAACAGGATTTGGATAAATACTAATTGTATTTTTAGCTATAATATTCGCAGAATCTAATCCAGAGAATAGATACTTACAGCCTTTATATATTTGCTTTAGCTTATAATAATTATAACCAAGCTCTACCATTTCATCTACAAATCTATAATCAACTATTTTACCAGCATTATTATTAGGGTCTACAAAAGATAGTAATTCCCATTGCTTATTATCACGACTTTTATAAATCTCAAACCCACTATTATCCTCTTCAAAGTTTGTAGACCAGTTAAGATTTATTGATTGTCCAATATTATTAATTTGTGATTCAGCTTCAAAATCTTTTTCGTAAATAACAGATACTTTCTGCTCTTGCTTTTCCCAATTGGGATAATTTGGCGAAGATCTTAAATTTGTATTGAAGAAATGCCTTGACTCATCACCTAAGCTATTTCCTGAGTTTTCGTCTAAATGAAGTAATAGTAAAGTATTGGCATCAGGCACAAAAGGCATACAACGATATGGCGAAAAATCTTCATTATGAGTATAACGTGCTGAATCCGAAATGCGAATTTCATCCAAGTCCCCTACTAAATACCGACTATAACTACCCCAATAGCGTGAGCCAAAATTCAAAGCATATATTGAATATCGAAGGCTGAAATTAGTATCTAAACTAGAATCCACCTCTTTCCCATTAAGGAATAATGAAGTAATACTATCTTTTCTGGAAACTGCAACATGAACCCATTCATCAAAATTTAGATTCACTTCCGAGCTATCAGAGCGCATTGAAGCTACCAAATTATCGCTACCATCACGGCTAACAAAACGAATAGCATAATCTGCATCATCGTCAGAAATAAGGTATAATGAAAATACTGTCCTTCTATCCATTATAATATCCCAGTCTGAATTTGAGTTCAGATCTTTTATATTCACCCATGTTTCGATAGTGTAATTATCAGAAATATCAAGGTCATCAAAAGCATTATCCTTTACAAAAAATGAATCGTCGCCATCAAAAGATAAACTAACTAAGGCGCTATCTTTTCGTTTCACTAATACCTCCTGAACCAAAGAAGTGCTATTGGCATAATAAGCACCATTTACTTTAGCTTGAACTTTATATTTATAATTTCCACTTTTTGTAATATTTGGCTTATAGCTTAGTCCATTAAAAGAATTTTCCACTAGCTGATAACTTCCTCCATTATAATTCTCCCATATTTTAAATGATTCCCAATTCAAGCTATCGCTAACAAGGATAGGAACAGTAACATCATAATTATTCTCACCAAAAATAGGATCACCTACTGCTGGGTCGGGTAGAATATCGAATACTGCTCCATCAATAATTGTATAACCACTACCATTCCAACTTCCTTGAATATTATACCAACCATTATAAGAACCCCACCAACCAAACTGTAAATGATAATACTTTGCTTGACCAACATCATAACCATATCCATCGCATACTAAGGCATGCCCTTCGCCATTAGTTTTAGAAATAGCAATAGAAACAGGTTGGCTATTACGTATATTAGCTCTCAATCTAGGCCAGAAACTATACCATGAAGAATTTTCATAATGTGAAGAATAACGGAAATAGTTTTCCAATGCTGATGGCACTCTATTTACATTTGATGATGACCCTCCATATTCAAAATTCATATCAACTGCAATAGCACAATGATATGATAACATACCCATTTCTTTTCTTTCAACAACTTCTGAAGGTTTTGAATAATACCTATCAAGCATTAATGACCAATCATATTTTTTTGCTGCAAAATTTGCATAATAAGCACCAGTGCTACTTCCCGAATTATCATAATCAGTATGATTACCAACACCTTGCAATGGCCATTTATAATATTGCATAATAATAGCCGTAGCTGTAGCTACACATCCTGGCGAATAATGACTCGGAGTATAATAATTTCCAACAATAATGGGTTTTGAATGAGCATCAACACAATTTACTCCTCCCCAAATTGACGAAAGAAATGGTCCATATTGTGTAGTATATGATTTTGAACTATTATTTTTATTGGCTAATAAATTCCACTCTGCCATATTTTCATCAGCTTTTTGTTTTGCATAGGCACTATTAGAGTGTAGAAAAAGCAATTGCTGAGTCAAATCCCTATGAAGCATTTGCAATAAAATATTATCCTTATGATTGTTAAAATCAAAATTTGCTTCTGTAGAAAAAGCAACTATAGGACTAATTAACTCACTTGCCGACATTATAATAAAACCCTTGGGCTTTAAAGAATATACATAAGCAATAGTATCGTTGGAGTTTACAATTGGAGTAGCATTTGGATTCAATTTACTCAAACGTATTTCTTCATTGAAACTAAATTGAAGATAGTTTTTCGCTGCCTCCAGTATATAATCATCTGATAATTGAGCTTTTAGATTTGTACTAAAAACTATTATTAACCCAAATATTATTAGTTGCTTTATATTCAAAATTTAATAAGTTTTATCAGTATTCATTGTATAAAAAATATCCAAATAATATAATGATCTCTTCATTTAATAATCCAGCCCTATATTTTCTCCTTTTCAAGATCTGCTTATCTATGTATAGACATTGATTATGAGGCGATTAGAATAGTCTATGATTTGTTAATTAATATGCACTAATACATAGACACTAAACTCCCACTTATAAGACGCATAATTTAACAAAACACCCTAACAAAAGTACGAAAAAAAACAATAATATTTAATTGTAGCTTGAACTCATTTAAAAATCAAATTACTCAATATAATCATTATACTTTTATTACACGCTTATTTGCCTAACTATTGGTGTTTTTTATTCTAAAATTTGGTCATCCAAACGGTAGTCTTTTTTACCACAATATCACATTGAACAGTAATAAATAACTTTCATCAAAGGGTAAGATACTAGAAATAAATCCTTTTGCCATGATAATCTCCAATAGTTTAATCATTACTAAAGAATAATTTACTACTTTTACTTTTTAAATTTAACGAATGTCACAGACAAGGTTTTCAATACGCAACATAATATTTTATATTACTCCGATAATATCTATAGTAATAATAGCTACCACGCCATTAAATACAAGTTTTGAGGCAAATTCGCTATTTGCTATAGCTCTACTTATGGCCGTTTGGTGGGCAACAGAAAAAATCCCACTTGCGGTAACCGCCCTTCTTCCAATTATATTATTTCCTACTCTAGGTATAATGGATGGCAAAGAGGTTTCTTCAACATATTATAATCATATTATTTTCCTATTTATTGGAGGCTTTATGCTTGCTCTTGCCATGCAAAAATGGCAACTTCATAAACGAATAGCTCTAAAAATACTTATGGTAACAGGCACTAGCCCAGCAAAAATACTCTTGGGTTTTATGATAGCTACTGCCTTTTTATCCATGTGGATATCAAATACTGCCACAACCATGATGATGCTTCCTATACTGCTTTCTGTAGTATCAAGCTTGGAAGATATGTACGATAAATCAAAGGTCAGGAAATACTCCATAGGCTTGCTTCTGGGCGTGGCTTATTCATCTTCTATTGGAGGAATTGCTACATTAATTGGCACTCCACCAAATCCTATTTTTGTAAGAATTTATGCAATAAATTTTCCTCAGGCAGCTGAGATTAGTTTTTCGCAATGGATGCTTTTTGCTTTACCAGTAAGTATAATAATGTTTGTTTTAATTTATATATTATTGTATTTTTCTTTTGCTCACAAGCAAAGCAAAGAATGGGGATCAACAAGCAATTCTGTAAATTTTTCTGAAGAATATAAGAAATTAGGAAAAGCAACTTATGAAGAGAAATGGATGTTATTTATTTTCATTCTTGCAGCATTATTATGGATGTTACGATCTCCTTTGAATATTGGAAATTTTCATTTTGCTGGTTGGGCGAGTCTATTTCCTTATCCCAAATACCTAAACGACGGCACTGTAGCTATTTTTATCGGCATAAGCTTATTCTTAATTAGAACAAAGAGCAAGGAGCAATCTACATTAATTAATTGGGATCAAATGAAAGAACTCCCATGGAATATAATACTTCTTTTTGGTGGTGGTTTTGCTCTAGCTCAGGGCTTTAAAACTTCTGGCTTATCCGAGTTTATTGGCGAGAGCATGAGTGCTGCTAGTCAATTACACCCATTGGTATTAATAATTACGGCAACCACAATTATGGTTTTCCTCACTGAACTTAGCTCCAATTCTGCATCAACAACAATTCTGCTTCCAATACTTGCATCATTGGCAGTAAGTAGCAATGTTCACCCACTATTACTAATGGTGCCTGCTACAATAGCTGCATCAATGGCATTTATGCTTCCTGTTGCAACACCTCCAAATGCAATTATCTTTAGCTCCAACCGAATCCGTATCATTGATATGATGAAAACTGGAATTATTGTAAACTTTATTGCAATACTTATTATTAGTTTAGTTACATATTACTGGCTACCTGTGGTATTTGGATTTTAATTTAGTCTAAATTATCCACATAAGAAACCTTTAAAAGAAACACATAAGGTCACATAAGTAATCGGTATTACACAATTAAATCATTAATCATTATATAATGAATTAATTATACAATTATACAATGTGTTTATGTTGAAATTACATAATTATATCATTAAATAATTACACCATTGAACCATTAATAATTAAGACACTTTCTCACCTATCCTATCCATAGCTCTTTCTGTAATTGCGGTAATACTCAATGAGGGATTCACTCCAGGATTGCTAGAAATCATAGACCCATCGCAGATCATCATATTTTCATATCCAAACACCTTATTATTTTTATCTATAACGCCATTTTCTGCAGAACTACCCATTACTGCTCCACCAAGAATATGCGCTGTAGATGGAATGTTTAAAACAGTTTCGGTAAGTAGCACCATTGGTTTTCCATTATTTAGCTTACTATACTGCTCCGCCAATTCAAAAGCCAAAGGTATTTGCGCACTAGGACGTGGACCACTACTAAGCTTAGTCTTTAATCTAAATAGACCTTTCTTAAGCTGCAAACTTGTATCTATTTGCTGCATAAATAATAGAACTATTGATTGCTTTGCAAAATCTCTAGTAAAAGCAAGTTTAAAATATTTAATGGGGTTTTTAATAAAAGTAGAAATAACACTTATAAAACGACTTCCAATATTACTTCCACGAGCTATAGGCAACATTCCCAATCGCCAAAAACCAGATCCCTCTCCATAACGAACAACTTCTAAGTGAGTTTTTTCATCAATATTCAATATCGAGCCAATGGCAACACCTTTACTCAAATCGCGCTTGGTATCGTTTGTAACGCTAAATATTAGCGATTCATTATTTGTTAAAATACTATTACCTAACTCATTACTAAAGTTAGGAAGGCTTTTCTCCTTTAGTTTTAGCAGCAAATTCATTGTTCCCAAAACTCCTCCTGAGAATATTATATTCTCAGATTCAAATTCAAGTTTCTTCTTAAAAAATTTGGTGGAACTTTTACTCTTTACAAAATACCCCTCATCTCCTTTTCCTTCACCTTTTGCAATTACATCATAAACCTCCTGCTCCGATAGTATTTCAACGCCAAGCTGCTGTGCCAAGTATAAATAGTTTTTATCTAAGCTATTTTTAGCATTATGCATACATCCTGTCATACAAGCGCCGCAATAAGTACAACCACTACGTTTTGGACCCTTATTATTAAAAAACGGATCTTCCACTTCGTCTTCTGACTCTCCAAAGAAAACACCTACATCGGTAAGAGAAAAATCTGATTCTTGATTTCGTTTAATGGCTAGATCTTTTAAAATATCATCACCTATTTCCGATTTAGGATTACGTACTGCACCAAGCATCTGCTTTGCTTTTTCGTAAAAAGGAGATAATTCACTCTCCCAATCGGCAAGCTCTGCCCAACTTCCATTTTTATAAAAATTCGAATGAGGTTTTGGAAGCGTATTGGCATAAACCAGTGAACCACCTCCCACTCCAGTGCCGCTAAGTATAGCAATATGATTATAAAAAGTCATTTTCATAATGCCATAAAACCGCATCGAAGGAAGCCACATCCACTTTCTTAAATTCCAATTAGTTTTCGGAAAATCATCCTTAGAATACCATTTACCCTTTTCAATAACTAATACAGAGTATCCTTTTTCAGCCAATCTTAAAGCCGAAACAGAGCCTCCAAAACCACTTCCTACAATTATATAATCATACTTTTTCATCTGCTAACTATTTTAAAAACTACAAAAAGAAACACTTTTAAAAGAAACACATAAGACACATAAGGTCACATACGTGCTTTTTAATGGTAATCAGTATTCGGTATTCGACAATCGGGAAACTACATCATTGATAACTATACAATGAATTAATTATACAATGTACTAATGTTGAAATTACATAATTAAATCATTGTACCATTATATCATTATTTCATTATACCATTATTTCATTATATCATTATACCATTATATCATTATATCATTATTTCATTATACCATTATTTCATTATACCATTATACCATTATTTCATTATACCATTATTTCATTATACCATTATTTCATTATACCATTATTTCATTATA
>JAOZPM010000035.1:0-23535 GCA_029932765.1 Bacteroidales bacterium
GAGCGCAGCAGCAGCGGCGTAGCAACGGGGAAATATTTTTCTAAAGAAACATACTACAAACATCAAAAATGACATCAAGATCAAAAACCATTTTAAATTTCACAGCTCTTTTAATAATTAGTATTCTTTGGATATTACTAATTAACAAATACATTACAATTCCTTTTATACTTATTATTTTCAGCTTACGGACATTCTATCGAATATGGAAAACACAAAAAGATTTACTTGGTGTTTTTGATAGTGCTGAATCAATAACCAATTTTCAATCAAATACAGCGATATCAAACAAATTTGGAGAATTTAGATATACTATTAAAGAGAATCTTTTGAATCTTGAGAAGCAAATTAGCAGAAATAAATTTAAGCCAATTATAAAGATTGACAAATCAAAAAATAAATTAATACACTATAATCAATCCACCAAGAAGATTAAATTATCGGAAGTAGATTATATAGCAATTATGATTACACGAACATTAAAAACTAATAGGAATATTATTCAAATTTCGTATAAGTATAAAGGACGTCTTCATGAATTATTGTTTTATATATGTCCTCCAAAAATGGATTTTAATAATATAAAATCATATTTTATAGAGTTTGTGGGTCAACTTGGGGCTCAAACAAGTGTGAAAATAAAAATTATTGAACGTTAAAATAAACCCTATTTTTGTTGCTCTAATAATACTTAACAAAACAAGCCATGAGATTATTCCAAATATTGCTTTTTATTGGATTTATAGCACTATCCATAAACACTAATGCGCAAGTAAAAGATACAAACCTTGATAGCCTTGATGCTTATTTTGCAAAAAGCATTACCGATTGGAAAGTGCCTGGAATGGCAATAGGTATTATCAAAGGTGATTCTTTAATATTTAGCAAAGGGTATGGTTTTAGAAATATTGAAGAAGAAAAGCCTGTAACACCACAAACAATATTCCCTGTGGCATCAAATACTAAAGCTTTTACCGCTGCTTCAATTGCAATATTAGTAGATCAAGGAAAGCTAAGTTGGGACACAAAAGTAAAAAGCATATTGCCATATTTCTCATTGTATGATCAATATGTAACAGAGCATTTTACCATTGAGGATTTACTAAGTCATAGAAGTGGACTGAAAACCTTTAGTGGCGACCTAATATGGTATGGAACAACATACTCAAGAGAGGAAGTTGTTCGTAGAGCTCGCTTACTAAAACCAGAATACGACTTTAGAACCACATTTGGCTATAGCAACATAATGTATATTGCTGCTGGCGAAATAATTGCCAAAGTATCAGGCATGAGCTATGATGATTTTCTTAAAAAACACTTCTTTGATGAATTAGGAATGAAAAGCTCATACACTAGCATTGATGATTTAAAAGAATTGGAAAATGTATGCACTCCTTATAATGTTATAAATGGCGAAACTATTAAAATAGAGTTGATGAATTGGGATAATATTGGAGGTGCTGGAGTTATTAATTCAAATATTGAAGATATGAGCAAATGGATTATGCTTCAACTTGCTAAAGGCACATATAATAATAAGGAGATATTCACAAGTAAGCAAAGTACTAAAATGCTCACTCCGGCAACTAATTTCACGGTAAGCGAAGGTTATAATAAAATGTGGCCAAGTACGCATTTTCGCTCTTATGGCATGGGATGGTCTTTGATGGATTATCATGGTTATAAAGTAGTTAGCCATAGTGGTGGATACGATGGTGTGATAACTTATACTTGCTTTGTGCCTGATGCAAATATTGGATTTGTAATACTTACAAATAGCACTTCTTCATTATACAATCCTATTTCATATAAAATTCTTGATGCTTTTCTTTCTGACGAAAATAAGGATTGGAGCAAGCTATTTCTACCTTATCAACTTAAAGGCTATTATAAAGAAGAAATTGCAGAAAAAGAAAATGCTAATGACCCTAGTTTAAAGCTAAAAGAATATGCTGGCTTATACAAAAGTGAAATATATGGAAATGCAAGCATTAAGAAAAAAGGTGGAAAACTATATGTAAATCTACTCAGAACAAATCTATGGAAAGGCAATGCTATAAAATATGACGCTGATACTTTTATTGTTGAGTTTACAGCAGTTCCATCATTACCTCAGGGCAAAATTTTCTTTGAGGTAGAATCTGGAAAAGTAAAAAGTTTCAAAATAAATATTCCAAATCCTGATTTTCATTTCGATGAATTTACTTTTAAAAAGATTGATTGGGTAAAACTTCCTGAGGAGAAATAATGACCAAGCAATTTCATATAAGACTACCAGCCCACAGCAGAGGTTTTCATCTCATTACAGACTATATTATTGATATAATAAAGGATGACTTACCAGAGGTGGGCTTGCTTAATATTTTCATTAAACACACTTCTGCTGGGCTCACAATAAACGAAAATGCAGATTCAAGTGTAAGAGTAGATTTTGATATGTTTTTTAGAAAACTTGTTCCTGAAAACATAGATTACTTCACACATACTTTTGAAGGTAGTGATGATATGCCTGCCCATATTCTTGCTTCAATATTTGGTTGTTCTCTTAATATTCCCATAACCAACAATAAACTCAGTTTGGGTATTTGGCAAGGAATTTATTTGGGAGAATTTAGAAATAATGGAGGAAGCCGATCCTTAACCATTACAATTACAACTTAACACTAAAGAGCTATTAAACACATTATCATCTCTTTATATTCACTATAATAAGAGAATCTATTACTTATTATATTATCACAAAAAAATCATTTTTATAAACATCAATTTATTTATACCTTTGACAAATTAATTTTAAAATAAAACCATACCGTAATGACTTTCATTAAACAATCAATCATTCTATTAGCAATTGGCTTATTAGCTATATTAACTTCCTGTAATGGAGGTGATAAACAACAAAAAAAGCGAATGGTACAACAAATACCCGTTGTAAAGGTAATAAAACATGATGTTCCAATTTTCTCAGAATATGTAGGTCAAGTATATGGTCAAAAGGACATTCCAATTAGAGCAAGAGTGGAAGGCTTTCTCGAAAGTATAGAGTTTACAGAAGGCTCAAAAGTTAAAAAGGGGCAATTACTTTACACTATTGACCCACAATCGTTAACAGCAGCTACAAATGCTCAAAAGAGTCAAGTAACAGCCGCTCAAACTCAACTTTCGAAAGCTAGATCCGACTTAGACAGAATAAAACCACTAGCGGAGGCAAATGCCGTGAGTAAAAGTGAGCTTGATGCCGCACAAGCTGCATACGACGCTGCCAAGGCTAACCTTGATGCCGCAAAATCAAATCTTAAATCATCAAATATTGATTTAAGCTATACACAGGTTAAGTCTCCTATAAACGGTGTCATAGGAAAAACCAATGCCCGAGTTGGCGAATTTGTTGGTAAGGATCCAAATCCTGTAATATTAAATACAGTTTCAAAAACAGACACTATTATTGTAAAATTTTCTGTAACAGAAGCTCAATACCTTACAATTTCTAGAAAACGTATTGATAAAATTAATAGTGGCGAAGTTAAAGGTCATGACGATCATAATGATATAGGTATTCAATTAAAGCTAGCCGATGAGTCTATTTATAACCACCCCGGTAGTATTGATTTTGTTGACCGTAATATTGATGAGAATACTGGTTCTATTTTAGTTCAAGCTTCTTTCCCTAATCCAGATGGTTTATTACGTCCGGGTATGTATTCTAAAGTTAGTGTTCAAACTGATTTAGCAAAAGATGCTATTATTATTCCTCAAAGATGTATAGTTGAACTACAAGGGCAATATACTGTATTTGTTGTGAATGATAGTAATAAAGTATCTAGCCGCCCAATAGTTATTGCGCATAAATCTGGTGATTTGGCTGCCATTTCTGAAGGTTTAGAAGAAGGCGAAAGAATTGTTATTGATGCATTACAGAAAGTACAAAGTGGTTTAATTATCAATCCTATTGATACAAATTTTACTAGTAAGGTGTTCCTAGAATATAATAAATAGAATTTTAAAACTGTAAAGGTTTAATAAATATAGAGTTGAGTCCACTCATAGTTTTAATAAAATAAAGAAATCAATTATGTCAGATAATAAAGGCAACTTTTTTGTACATAGGCCGATTGTTGCAATGGTAATAGCTATTATAATAGTTATTGTTGGTACAATTAGTCTTATCGGATTGCCAATTGAGCAATATCCAAACCTAACCCCACCAATAGTGCAAGTTCAAGCTTCGTATACAGGAGCTAATGCACTTAATGTGGAAGAATCAGTTGCAACACCTCTCGAGCAAGAAATTAATGGTGTTGACAATATGATTTATATGAAATCAACAAATGCCAATGATGGAACAATGAACCTTCAAATTTCTTTTGATGTAGGAACTGATCCTGATATGAATACAGTATTGGCTCAGAATAGAGTATCAGCAGCTACAGCAAAATTACCATCTGTAGTTACAAAACTGGGCGTAACTACCAAAAAATCGTTACCGAGTACCTTAATGTTAATTTCTTTAACTGCTGATAATCCAAATTACGATCAAGACTTTTTAGGAAACTATGCTTTAATAAACATTAAAGACAAACTAGCTCGTGTAAAAGGGATTGGTGAAGTAAAAATTATGGGAGCATCGGATTATTCAATGCGAATTTGGATAAAGCCCGACAGACTTTCAAAAATGGGATTAACAGTAACAGAGCTTATAAACGCAATTAACGCTCAGAATACAATTGTGCCAGGAGGTAAATTTGGTGCAGAACCGGCTCCTGCAGGTACAGAGTTTACATATACTGTAAGAATGCCTGAGCGATTTAATTCTCCAGAAACCTTTGGGGAAATTGTAGTAAGGACACTCGACAATGGAATGCAGGTAAAATTAAAAGACATAGCAACCATAAATTTAGGTGTAGAAACTTATAATGCTTATACAAGGTTTAATGGTCAGACTTGTGCTGTTATAGGTTTATATCAAGCTCCAGGAGCTAATGCTGTTGAACTTAAAACTAAGATAATCGAACAAATGGAAATTCTTAAAAAGGATTTCCCAGAAAGTGTAAAATATACGGTTTCCATTGACACTGTTAAGCCAATTACAGCAGGAATTAAAGATATTGTTGTAACATTAATAATTGCATTACTTCTTGTAGTACTTGTAGTATTTATTTTTATTCAAGATTGGCGTGCCACCTTAATCCCTACCCTAGCAATACCTGTTTCTTTAATTGGAGCATTTATTTTCTTTCCAATGCTTGGCTTTACCATAAACGTACTTTCGCTATTGGGCTTAGTATTAGCAATTGGAATTGTAGTGGATGATGCTATTGTTGTTGTAGAAGCCGTACAAGTGAATATTGCAAAAGGAATGACAGCGAAAGAAGCTACACTTGCTGCAATGAGAGCAGTAACCGCTCCAGTAATTGCAACAACTTTAGTATTAGTAGCAGTATTTATTCCTGTTGCAGGAATGGCTGGTATTACTGGTTTATTATATCAACAATTTGCAATTACTATTGTGGTTTCGGTATTAGTTTCATCGGTAAACGCTTTAACATTAAGTCCAGCACTTTGCTCAATAATGTTGAAAGAGCCTAAGCCTTATAAAGGTCCTTTGGGTTGGTTTTTCAAGAAATTCAATAAAGGAATGGACAAAACTACCGAATCATATATGAGTTTCACAAATGTAGTTGCTCGTAAATTAAAGCGTTCAGTTATATTTATAGTAATACTTACTATTGGTGCAGCATTTTTCGGAAAACTTGTTCCTGGAGGATTTATTCCTGAGGAAGATATGGGCTATTTCTTTGTTAATTATCAATTGCCCGATGCCGCTTCAATACAAAGGTCTGATGATGTTGCAAAAAAAGTGGAAGCTATATTAATGAACCATCCAGATGTACAGTATGTTACTAATGTTACAGGATATTCTATTCTTTCTGGTGCTATGGCATCAAACCAAGGCTTTGCTTTTGCAAGTCTAAAAGATTGGGGAGATAGAGATAAAACAGCAAAAGAAATTGTAGAAGAAATAAATAAAGCTCTTTTTGTAAATATTAAAGATGCTCAAGCCTTTGCTTTTGGACCACCAGCTATTCCTGGTTTGGGAAATGGTTCTGGTTTTAGTATTATGATACAAGATAGAGCAGGAAAAGAACCTCAGTATTTATCCGAAAATTTAGTGAAATTCATTCAAGCAGCCAATGCTAGACCCGAAATAGGAAGAGCCTTTTCTACATTCCAAGCAAGTGTACCACAAAGGTATATGGATGTAAATAAAGAAAAAGCCTTGAAAATGGGCGTAAATCTTAATGATTTATATACTACCGTAGGTGCATTTATGGGAGGAGCTTATGTAAACGATTTTACTCGATTTGGCAGAATGTATAAAACATACCTTCAAGCGGAACCACAGTATAGAAGTAAAGAAAGCGACATAAATAATTTCTTCATTAAAAACAGGAATGGAGATATGGTTCCACTGGCAACTTTAGTTAATATAAAGCCGGTTACAGGTCCCGAATATACTACAAGATTTAATTTGTATCGTTCGGCAGAAGTAACTGGCGCTCCAGCTCCTGGTTATACTTCCACTGAAGCAATGGATGCTCTTGAAGAGGTAGCGGCAGAGGTTTTGCCACCAGATATGGGATATTCTTGGAACGCAATGTCTTTCCAAGAAAAGAAAGCATCGGGTTCACTGGGTGTTATTCTAACTTTCTCGTTGGTATTTGTATTCTTAATTCTTGCAGCACAATACGAAAGTTGGTCATTACCTCTTAGTATTTTGTTAGGAACTCCATTTGCTATATTCGGAGCTTTTCTTGCACTTTATTTGGGTCGTTTAGGAAGTCCAACATTCGAGAATAATATTTTCGCTCAAGTATCATTTGTGATGCTTATTGGTATGGCGGCAAAAAATGCTATATTAATTGTTGAGTTCGCCAATGATGAATTCAAAAAAGGGATGAGCTTATTTGACGCTGCAATGGTTGCTGCGAAATCAAGATTCAGACCTATTCTAATGACAGCATTCTCTTTTATCTTAGGAGTTTTTCCTTTGGTAATTGCTACAGGTTCTGGAGCAGAATCAAGAAAAGTAATGGGAATGGCTTTACTTGGCGGCATGTCGCTGGCAACCTTACTAGGAGTATTTATGTATCCAATGCTATTTGTAGCCATTGGCAAATTATTTAATTACGAAAAGAAAAGAGATTTGCAATTAGCAGAAGAAAAAGATGCTGAAATTTCGAAATAAAAATATTTAAAGATAATAATATGAAAAAAATATACGGACTTGCAATACTTCTATTAGCAATAACTAGCTGTGTGGGACCAAAATATGTAGAACCTAAGATTGACATAGAGGAAACCTATGAGCAATATATGCGCGACACTTTAGTATCAAATAACGATACAATTATTAATCTCCGCTGGTGGGACTTTATAAAAGAGCCAGGCTTGGACACGCTGATAAAACACGCATTGGTATATAACAAAGATGTGCTAAAGGCGGCTTCGCGTATAGAGCAGTCTAGAGCAATATCAGGAATGGTAAGTGCTGATCAATATCCTGGTTTTAACCTTCAAGCTGGAGCATCAAAAGGTGCATCAGGAGATTTCGGGAATCATAGTTTGAGTGCAGGAATTGGCATGAGTTGGGAATTAGTGTTTTGGGGAAGATACAGAGCCGCTACAGAAGGTGCAAAAGCTGAACTTCTTGCATCAGAATACGGACTTCGAAGTATACAAATAAGCTTAATATCAAGCGTAACAAATAACTACGTCATGTTTTTAGACTTAAAAAACAGACTTGAAATTTCCGAAAAAACTCTTGGTTCAAGAGATAGCGCTTTACTAATTATACAAGCTAAATATGACGGTGGAATAATTCCAGAGATAGATTTGAATCAAGCACAAATTAATCAAGCAATAGCAGCCGGATCAGTTCCAAAATACAGAAGACAACTAGCAATTACTGAAACTGCATTAGCAGTTCTTATAGGCGAGCACCCAAAAAGTATTATTACAGATGAAGAACAAATTGATAGTTTAAATTTTGGCACTGATATTCCTTATGGAATCCCTTCATTATTACTATTGCGCCGCCCAGATATACTTGCTAGCAGGGAAATATACCATGCTAATTTTAAGCAAATAAATGTAGCGGTAGCACAACGCTTCCCTTCAATAAGTATTACTGGCATGTTTGGTGGATCAAGTATGGCATTATCATCATTTACTGGTTCGGGAATGGCTTGGAGTGCCGGTGCAAACTTATTGGGTCCTCTTTTTGATTTCGGTAAGAATAAAAGACGAGTTGAGGCAGCAAGAGCACAAGCAGAAGAGGCTCTATTTAACTACGAATATACTGTAAATCAATCATTCAAAGAAGTAGAAGATGCTTTGATAAGCATTCAAACATTAAAGCTTGAATTGAAAGCCAAACAAAGCGAAGTAGCCGCAGCAATGAATGCCGAAAGATTATCTAAAATGCGTTATGACAAAGGTGTTACCAGCTATTTAGAATTTCTTGATAATCAAAGAACTTCTTTTAATGCACAGCTAGGCTTATCTATTCTTAAGAGACAAATAATAGAATCTTATTCTGGACTATATAAAGCCCTTGGTGGTGGATGGTTGTCTGCAGAAGAAGAAGAGAATGCTAAAGAGGCTGACAATAGCAACAATAAATAAGGGCATTTATTATTAATAAAAAAAAGCCTGAAATTTGTATTTAAAATACAAATTTCAGGCTTTTTCATTTTCTAGTTATTCTCCCAAGAGCCCCTTTTGCTTAACAATTTGCTCCAATTCCTTACGAGTACGAGTACCAAGTTTTGCATTAATATTTTTTCGATGCTGAGTTATTGTATGATAACTTAAAGATAGTTCATCAGCAATATCTTGACTACTTAATCCTGCAAATACAAGTTTCAGAATACCTTTCTCACGCCTCGTTAAAAAAATATCATAGATAAGTGGGGGCGAAACATTTTCATTATTAATACTATCTTTTGCATACCCTTTAGCAATTGCATTACTTACCTCTTGAGTAAAATAATTATTACCAGAAGACACCATTTCAATAGCTTCTCGAAGCTCACGAGCTCCAGTATTCTTATGAATATAGCCTAGAGCACCTGCTTTTAACATCTTATCAATATACGAATAATCATCATGCATTGATAAGGTAAGAATTTTCATATTTGGATATATGCGTATCAAATGTTCGACAAGCTCCTCGCCTCTCATCTCTGGCATGCTTATATCTGTTATTAGAATATCTAATTCTTCATCCTTAATTTTCTCTATGCACTCCCTACCCGAATTTGCAGTACCCACAACTTCTAACCCTTCAGTCTTTCTAATAATTGCTATCAAACCATCTATAAATAATTGATGATCATCTACAATAAAAATTCTTATACTTTTATCACTCATATTTATTCAATTATTTAAGTTCCACTATCAACTGCCCATTCACAAAATCTATTATGCGTATTTCAGCGCCTTTATCAATATATGATTGCTTACAAATAGCGTCATATTTTACTCCATCAACATATACTCTCCCCGACGGGCGAAGTATAGTAGCAGCGGCACCTTCTTTATTTATCATAATACTAAGATCTTTTTCGGTAGAAGTGAAACCTTTAGCAGATTTCATTTCGTTGGCCAAGGACATTCCATATTTTGAACTATAAAAAACATGTTTTACAGCAAAGAAAGTGAGCACTATTGAGCCCATTACAGCAATCATTACAACAAATACAGCTTCCATAATAGCAGTATAAGTTACCTGCGAAAAGTCTAAAGCTACATTATAAAGTAAGCTAAGGATTAATCCTACTGTTACCATTATAATTCCAGCTACACCTGCTATTCCAAATCCCGGTATCAGAAAAACTTCCAACAATAAAAGTATTATTCCAATTACAAATATAATTATCTCCCAATTTTCGGCAAGGCCCTCAATATAAAGAGGTGCAAAATACATTATTGCAGCAGTAATAGCGGCCAATGATGGTACTCCAAAACCAGGGCTTTGCATCTCAAAATATATTCCCCCCATAATTATCATTATTAATAAACCATGAATATATGGGCTTATTAGCCAACCAATAATATGGTCAGTAGTTTTAAGCTCTTGTTTAATAATAACGTAATTCTTAAAACCATACCTCTGCGCAACTTCATCCAATGAATTAAGCTCTGCTTCGCAAAAATTATTTTCAATGGCCTCAGAGGTTGTAAATGTTAGCACTTTTCCAGAATCGGAAATATCCTTAATATAAATATCTTGGTCAACCATGGCCTCGGCTATTTTAGGGTTTCTACCACTAACCTCCGCCGTGGAGCGCATTGTGGAACGCATATACGACTGATACTTATCCGGCATAGCTTCTGCCGTTTGATTTACCACCGTTGCCGCGCCAATATTAGCCCCAGGAACCATATAAATACTATCGCAAGCAATAGAAATTAACGCCCCCGCAGATGCAGCATTATTATCAATAAAAACTACAATTGGAATATCTTCTTTAATTATTCTGCTTCTTATAGTATCAGCAGAAACAACCAATCCGCCATATGTATTCATATGAATTAGAAAAAGATCTGCATTGATTTTCTTAGCTTCCTCAAAAGCATTATTCATTTTACGAACCACTGGAGGCCCTATTTCTTCGTCAATGGCAAAAACATAAACAGTGGATGTATCACCATCACTACTATAAGCAAAGATGCTTATAGTAAAGAATATAGCTGAAATAAGTAGTTTAATTCTCATAAGTTATCTATTTAAAAAATCTCATCCAAAACAGCACTTACCAATTCCGTATTCGACCAGCCAAATTCTCTAGCCATTTGCGGAACAATACTTTCTTGAGTCATTCCCGGTATAGTATTGGCTTCAATAAAAATATAATCATTATCGTCATTAAAAATATAATCTATACGAATTACACCCTTAAAATTTAATTTCTTATATATAAAAACGGAAGTAGATTTTATCACATTTGCAATTTCCTCAGGTATTTGAGCTGGAATAATCTCCTCTACCAATGAAGAAGTATATTTAGCCTCAAAATCAAAAAATTCAGTTTTGGAATGCACCTCACAAATTGGGAACACAATCATTTCATTGTCTTTTTGCAATAATCCACAAGTAACTTCTCTTCCCTCAAAAAATGATTCTATAAGCACCTCTTCGTCTTCGGCAAAGGCTTTTTCAATAGCATAAGCAAGTTCTTCTTTAGCTTTTACCTTTGACATGCCAATGGATGAACCACCAGAATTAGGTTTTACAAAACATGGCAATCCTACTTGTTCTAGTATACTATCAATTTCAATATCACCGCCAGCAATAAGATGCACCGATGGCATAGTATTTACATTTAGCGATTTCATCATATAGTTACAATATGCTTTATTCGAAGCTATTGCCGAAACGGTAAAATCTGATGATGTATAAGGAATATTTAGCATCTGAAAATATGCCTGTAGTTGACCATTCTCGCCAGGTCGACCATGGATAATTATATAAACGCCATCAAAATTTACTTTAGCTTTACTATCCTTAAATGAAAAATCATTTTTATCAATATCAAACTGCTTACCATCTATCTCGCAATACCACCTATCGATACTAATAATTACTTTAAAAGGCTTATATATTGAGGTATCCATATTTTGTAGAACAAAATCAGCACTACGCATAGAAATAACTTCTTCACCAGAGAAACCTCCACATACAACAGCAATATTTTTCATGTAAAAATCTTTACTTTAATACTATTAGACAAATAAATTCACTTGCTAAAATAAGTAAAAATATAATTGACAAAACAGATAATCTATTTAATAATAACCAGATTATACACAATATATAAATTAGGGAATTATTAACCTCATTTATTAGGATTACCTATCGATAAGCTCCATAATAATGATTTAAAAACAAGAACCAATAAAAATATTATCTTTGTATTCATATTAACAAAGAAAAACTATGAGCAGGGCTTTTATTACTTTTTTGCTATTTCCCATATTTCTATCAGCATGTACTGCTGTTGAGTTTGAAGAAGTAAAACCAAAATCAGGCAAAGAATATAGCGAGTTTCCAAAGGAGTTTATTGGTGAGTATTATGACATTAAAGACAAAGATACTTTAAAGATAACTAAAGAAAGCTTTTTGTATGGCGATAAAAATAGCAAGTTTCACCTAACGGGCAATTTAAGGCAAGATAGTAACCCTAGCATGGTATTAAAAAAGATAGATGATCTCTATATCCTAAACCTAATGTCGATAAAGGATAAGAGTTGGACTATAATTCCTTTCCAAAAAACAGGCAAAAATATAAGTGTTTATTATATAAGTATGGAGAATGATTCGCTTACTAAAGATGTGGCAAATGAATACACTGAGGAAAGATTAAAACTTTTGGAATCAATTACTGCTGTTGATATAAATACTGACTCAACAAAATTCACTGTAAATCCTAATGACAAAGAATTTAAACTAATGATTAAGAATGGGTTCTTTGAAAAGATATTGGTTTTTGCTCCTTTATAAATTTGCATCAAAACTCTATTATTACTATCTTTGTTCAATAATTTAAAACTCAATAATTGTGAAATTATTTCAAATATTTCTTCTAAGTTTATTAATAGCATTAAGCTCCTGCACCGAAAAGGATGATAATACAATTGTAGACTTTGCCACAGAGCTAAGGCAGAACGACGAAATAATTGTAACTAACGAAAATACTTTTTTTCTCACCTCATATTTATGGCGCGATTTTATGCCCATAGCAGAAGAAAATGGCAGCACACTGATGTGCGTAGTTCACCTAATAGAGCAGGATAGCCTTAATATTCCAAATTCGCTAGAACTTAGGAAGATCTATATTATAAATGGAAATAATGTTTGGTATTCTGATATTGAAGGCATTACTAAGGAAAACACCTATAAAATTAGAGGTGGCGTAGGTGGAGGCCCAAAATGGGGTCCAAATATTAAAGTTGACGTTATATGTGAATTTACTATCGAAGAAAAAATCTATAAAATTCTTTTGAAATCACAAAAAATAGAAGCTACTTATTAGTTTATCTATAATATCATAAACAACCTATTCTATAGGCAATAGCTCTCATAAAAAAACATTTTATCAAAGCAATAAAATCTTACTTTTGAAGTTAGAAAATAGTGAATACGATTGTTTTTTCTATTCTATAATAAACACAATATAAAACATGCTAAAGATACTTACCAGCAAGAAGTTATATATAAATATATTTGCAATAATAACATTGTCAATAGTGCTTTTAATAGCTACTGTATACTCCCTTGACAGTTTTACTCGCCATGGAGAAGAAATAGAAGTGCCGAATTTTAGCGGTTTTTATCTTGACGATATTGAAAAAGACGCTTTATACTCAAATCTTCAATTTACGATTACCGATTCTATTTTCAATAAAGATGCTGAAAAAGGAAGTATTTTTGCCCAAAGTCCTGAAGCAGGAACAATGGTAAAAGAAGGTCGTAATATTTATCTTACTGTTATTGCTCTTTTGCCTGAGATGGTTAGCATGCCTGAGTTAAGAGACCTTTCTTTGCGTAGTGCTAAGAGCAAACTTCAAACTTATGGTATTGAAATAACAAAGCTTAGCTATGTTCCAAATATTGCAAAAAATGCAGTTATTGAGGTTAAGTATAATGATGAAGAAATATTTGCTGACGACAAACTTGAGAAAGGATCGGGAGTAGAACTTATACTTGGTCTGGGCTCTCATAGAGAACTTATAAAAGTACCTTTACTTATAGGAATGACTCATCAACAGGCTGAAGGTGAGCTGCATTTGGCTTCATTAAATATTGGAGAAGAAAACTTTGAAGAAGGAGACAACAGAAGCACAGTAAGAGTTTATCGCCAATTACCACATTATAGCGATGAGCCTACAGTAAAACAAGGACAAAAAATTCAGCTATTTTATAAATCAGACGAAAATTTCGATTTTGAGAAACACTTGAAAACAATAAGACCGTCAAACTCTATTACTGATAGCCTAATAAATTCTGAAAATTTAGATGAATAAAATTATAATTACCATAATAATAATAGCGACATCTTTTGTAAATACCTATGCACAAGAGGTGTTGACTGGGCTAAGCAGAAATCCTATTTTAATTAATAAGGAACTTGCTAACTCCAATTTAAAAGAATCAAAAGCTGTAAATGAGGAGATTCATCTTCCTATGCGTGAGGACTTTTCATTACCAAGCTTTATTCCTAACCCTAAATACTGGGCATCAAAAAGTGTTTTTGTTAATAATTCCTATGCTATAAATCCTCCATCAATTGGTGTTGTTACTTTCGATGCCATGGACGAAAATGGATTAGTTTACTCGCATATGAATAGCTTTCCTGCGGGAGCAGATACCTTTACTACCAATAATATAAGACTTGATAGTGTTTTTGGCTCTTTTCAAAGAAAGTTAAAACCTAGCGACTCAATTTATTTAAGCTTTTTTGTACAACCCGAAGGTAAAGGCAGTATGCCTCTAAGCGGCGACTCTCTAGTGCTACAATTATACGATGCTAATAATGCACAATGGAATAGCGTTTGGAATATAGATGGTTTATCACTAGATACTTTTAGGGCAAAATACGACACAAGCTTTCTCAGAGTGATGATTCCAATTGTCGATATCAATTATTTTACTGACAGCTTTAGATTCCGTTTTTATAATTACGCCAGAGTACCATCAGCCGACAAACCTAGTTGGCGATCGGGGCTACATAGCACTTGGAATTTAGATTATATTATTCTTGACACAAATAGAAGTATGGACGATACTTTTTTTGCTGACAATGCTATTCAGAATATGCCCTCAACTCTGCTGAAAGATTATCAATATACTACATGGAAACAATTTAACGCAGACCCAGGCAATAGTATGCAAGCTGGACAAAGTGTTACTATTTTCAATCACGATAATCTTGTAAAAAATGTTGCTAAGAAATTCTACGTCTATGACCTTTGGGATAAAACACTGAGTTTCAGCACTCCTACTACAGCTATAAACGTAGGTTCCAAATTATCTTCAGAATATGTGCCTGATTATAATGCCTTTACTTTTTCAAGTTCGGCACCGCAGTATCCCGATTTCAAAGTCCTATACCATGTATCGTCAAATACTGGAGACCCCGATATATTTAAGAATAACGATACCGCATATTTCTATCAGAAATTTTATAATTATATGGCATATGATGATGGAATACCTGAAGCAGGATATGGATTATCTACTCCAAATGGTAGACTTGCTTATAAATTCACATTAAATACTGCCGACACATTGCAGTCAATACAAATGTATTTTAACCAAACATTGGGGAATGCAAATCAAAAATATTTTTACCTAACAGTATGGGACGATAATAATGGTAAGCCTGGAAGTGTAATTTATGAGAAATCTGGGAAACGCCCTGAATTCAACAGTCAATTATTTAAATTCTATACTTATACTCTTGAACAAGAATTACCTCTTAGTGGAACTTTCTATATTGGATGGCGACAAACCACAAAAGATAATCTTAATGTAGGTTTCGATTTAAATAATAATCAATCTGATAAGGTGTTCTACAATGTTAGTGGAGTATGGTATAACTCTAGTTTCGAAGGAGCGCCTATGATTAGACCTATTCTAGGGCAAGAACAAGAAGCTCACGTAGGCATTAAGAATAATAAAAAAACTAAGAATATTAGTTTCAATATATATCCAAACCCAAATAATACAGGAATTATTAATATCGCCATAAGTGATAATAGTATAAATCCTATTAACTATCATATAGACATCTATTCATTACAAGGGCAGAAAGTATATAAAGGGCAATATCAATCTAGGATAAATTTACAACACTTATCTAAAGGAGTTTATATTATAATGATTTCAAACTCTAAAACTAATAACATTAAGAAATTAATACTAAACTAATGGAAGCTGAAGAAAATAACATATTTGAGATACACAACAACGAAACGCCAGATTTACATGAGCATTATAATTTCATAGTTGACAAAGGGCAATCCTTGCTTAGAATTGACAAGTACATTCAGATGAAAATTGAGAATGCTACTAGAAGTAAAATTCAGGAATCGGTAAAAGCTGGTAAAGTATTAGTAAATGAGAAGACTATAAAATCCAATTATAAGGTAAAGCCAATGGATAATATACAAGTTTTCTTTGATAATCCTCCTCGCGAAGTTGAGATTACTCCTCAAGATATTCCCATCGAAATAGTTTATGAAGATGATGATATCATTGTTGTAAACAAACCTGCTGGCATGGTAGTACATCCTGCATATAGCAATTACGATGGCACTTTATTAAACGCACTAACTTTCCATATGAGCAAGTCTGATTTGGGAAAACCAAAAACACCATTCTTGGTGCATCGCATTGATAAAAACACAAGCGGACTTCTTCTTATTGCCAAAAGCGATACTATGCATGCCCGCTTGGCTAAACAATTTTTTGACCATACTACCGAGCGTAAGTATATTGCTCTTGCTTGGGGTGATTTTAAGGAGGAAGAAGGTACAATAAGAGGCAATATTGCCCGCTGTCCTAAGGATAGAAGAGTAATGTGTATTTTTGAGGAAGGTGGCGAAATTGGAAAACATGCCGTTACTCATTATAAAATTTTGGAGCGTTTTGGATATATTACTGCAATAGAATGCCAGTTAGAAACAGGTAGAACTCACCAAATTAGAGCTCATATGAAACATATTGGTCATCCGTTATTTAATGATGATACTTATGGTGGCGATGCTATTCTTAAAGGTACAACTTTTACTAAATATAAGCAGTTTGTAAATAATTGTTTTAAGATTATTCCTCGTCAAGCATTACATGCCCGATCACTTGGCTTTACTCATCCTAGAACGAATGAGAGAATGCACTTTGAATTGGAATTGCCACAAGATATGCATGATGTAATGGCAAAATGGAGAGCTTACGGCGAAAATGGATATTAAAACATTATAACTAACATAATAAACATCAAAATATGTTTCCAACATTAGGACATTTAATAAACTACTTATTAGGAACAAATATAAATTTTCCGATGCCAACCTATGGTTTTGTATTGGTAATGGCATTTGTAACTGCCGGAATTATTCTGAAATACGGCCTATTAAGAAAAGAAAAACAAGGTTTATTGCTAGGTCATAGAGACAAAATTCTTATTTCAGGACCAATAAATTATTCTGACATTATAGTATCAGGCGTTTTCTACTTTATTATAGGATGGAAGATAATAGGAATAGCTCTTGATTACGATAATTTCACTAATGATATAAATGCATATATATTCTCGCTGCAAGGAAGCATTATTGCAGGAATAGTTTTTGCAATAATTGGAGCAGGCTATGGATATTTGCAAGCAAATAAAAAATATTCTAAAGAAGAAATATTCGAGGAAAAAGATATTCTACCACATCAGCTTACATTAAATATTGTAATGATTGCAATGATTTCTGGAATAATTGGGGCAAAGGTTTTTGATATTCTAGAAAATTTTTCAAGATTTCTCCAAGACCCTTTGGATGCATTATTTTCATCTGGTGGTTTTACTTTTTATGGTGGACTTATAGCCGGATTTTTTGCCGTTTGGTATTATATCCGTAAGAAAAATATCGATTCATTAACATTAATGGATACTGCAGCACCAGCCATTCTTGGAGCTTATGCCGTTGGACGAATGGCTTGTATGCTAAGCGGTGATGGTTGCTGGGGAATCCCAAATCCTGATCCCAAACCTGAATACTTAGCAATGATTCCTGATTGGCTATGGGCTTTTGATTTTCCGCATAATGTAATTAACGAAGGAAGTATTATCACTAGTTGCGATGGAAATTATTGCCACAGATTAGATGTGCCAGTATTCCCCACTCCTATTTATGAGTCAATTCTAAGTTCTATATTTTTTCTGATAGCATGGTTTCTTCAAAACAAGATTAGAACTGCAGGAGTAGTTTTCTTTATTGCAATAATGCTTAATGGTTTTGCAAGATTTTTTATTGAGAAAATTAGAGTAAATAATGTATACGACATTGGACAATCACATATTACTCAAGCCGAAATAATATCTTCATCACTAGTATTAATTGGAATTATTGGAATTTTTATTTTGCTAAAACTTAAAAAAAAGAAAGTCTAATATTACTACTTTTGTATATTACAAATAAAACAATAGAAATTGAAAGCTTATAAAAGCATATTATTTATAATTATCCTATTTAGTTTTATCAGCAATAATACATTTGCCGATAAGCGTGATAGCGTAATTGCAATTGCAAATGATACAACAAGCATATTGTTTTATTATAAAGATAAAGCCTTTTCGAAAGCTGAGCTTCATTATGTAGATACTACATTGCATAATTCCCACCGCTACTCCGCAAAAAACAATGCATACGATATAGCAGCAAATACTCACTTTGTTGGTGGTCCGCTAAAGAACTTATACTTTACTGGCTTAAGTCCTCAATATAGTGTTGGCGAAAATGCTCTGGGAAAATTATACTACCGATCAATAGAAATGCCTTATTATAAAAATGTAAAAACTCCTTATTCGGAAGTGTTTTATACTATGGCAACTGCCGAAGAAAACTACTTGAAAGGAATACTCGCCGCTAAGGCAAGCAAAAGGCTATATTATGGTATAAATTTCAATATAGAAACTACTAGTGGCCTAATGACTAATAGCCAAGTTCAGAATGCACACTTTAGAGGAATTGTTGGATTTGAAGCCTTGAATCAACGTTATGGCTATAATCTTGAATATATTTATAATAAAATGAAATTTGGCGAAAATGGAGGCCTTATAAATGTGCTATACGTTGACTCTACAGAACAAAACCAACAACTATTAGCCGTAAACTTAAATGAAGCTTATAATCTAACAAAATCAAATTATTTTGCTTTTAATCAATATCTAAATATTGGAAAAACAGCAACAGACTCCACCAATCACCATTTTCTAGGCAAGCTATACCTAAATACTACATATAGTTCAAAGGCACGACTTTATTACGATAAAAATTGGGATAGTGCTTATTATCAAAATGCTTATATTGACTCTATTCAATCTTATGATTCGCTAGCAATTACTGATTTTGAAATGGATTTAGGTATTACAAATTTTTATCCAGAAAAGCACCAATATTTCGCCTTTAATTTTGGTATAGCCTATAATTACAAGATGTATTATAATGGCGAAAAGGACTTTTTCTTTAACTATGCTAGCCCTCATGGAGATATTATCTTAGATTTTCATAAGTTTATTTTGGAAGGAGGCGCTCGTTATCAAATTAAGATACCAAATGGTCACTCCATTGATATTGGGGCTAATGACTTAAATATGTACGGAAGAATGAAGTTCCCCTTGGCTAAGAATTTTAATCTAGATGTTGGTTTATCTATGGATCTAGAGTCTCCAGAAGTAAAATCGTATAGCTTATATTCAAATCACTATAAATGGGAAAATGATTTTAATAAACAAAAACATTTAGAGATAAACTCTCATCTCGATTATAGAGGTTATAAATTGGAAGGATCAATACATACTATTTCTGATTTTGTATATTTTGACAATAATCTTATCCCTCAACAATACAACGAAAGCTTTCAGGTAATTACTGCCAAATTTAAGAAAGAGTTACATATTAAAAATGTAGGAACTCATATTAGTCTGATATATCAGCAGAGTAGTAATAATGAGGTTGTGCGCCTTCCATCTTTTGTGGCAAATGGTAATTTCTTTTTCAGCCTTCCTGTTTTTAAAGGTGCATTAGTACTTCATCCTGGGATTGATGTTACATACCTAACCGCATACAATGGTTACAGTTACAATCCAGCATTAATGCAATTTTATTCGTACGAAGGCACCGAATTAAAAGAACAAGTTTATATAGATTTATATCTAAATATAAGAGTCAAAAGAGCAAGGGTGTTTATTAAATATCAAAATGCTGCATCTAATATTGGTAATTATAAATATTTTCTCGTAAAAGGATACCCTCAACAAAGAGCAACTCTTAAGTTTGGTCTTTCATGGAGATTTATTGATTAAAGCTCTAGAGAATAATTCCTATTTGTCATAATGTC
This sequence comes from Bacteroidales bacterium, assembly GCA_029932765.1. Lineage (GTDB taxonomy): Bacteria > Bacteroidota > Bacteroidia > Bacteroidales > UBA1556 > UBA6267. The sequence continues at coordinate 20,174 of JAOZPM010000035.1, forward strand.
ATAGAAAGTGTTATATATACCTTTTGGCATATTTTATGACTTCTTATTGTTCATCAACTAAAATTATAATTACTATTGCAGTATTATAAAATTAGTAATGGAAATATTACCGAAATAAATAAAAACAATATATTATGTCAGAAGAAATAACAAAAGTAAAGAGTTTTATAATCGGCTCAGGACCTGCAGGATATACTGCAGCGATATATGCTTCAAGAGCAAATTTATCACCAGTATTATACCAAGGAATGCAACCTGGTGGGCAGTTAACTACTACTACCGAAATAGAAAATTTTCCTGGTTACCCTGAAGGAACCGAGGGTCCTAAAATGATGGAAGACTTACAAAAACAAGCTGAAAATATGGGTGCAGATATCCGTTGGGGTGTTGTAACAGAGGCTGATTTGTCAAAACGTCCTTTCATTATTAAGACCGATGATAAAAAAGTTTTTGAAGCTGAAAGTGTAATTATTTCTACTGGAGCTTCTGCAAAATACTTAGGTCTAAAATCAGAGAATGATTTTAAAGGTGGTGGCGTTTCTGCTTGTGCTACTTGCGATGGTTTCTTCTATAAAGGAAAGCCTGTTGCTGTAGTTGGTGGTGGCGATACTGCTGCTGAAGATGCACTTTACTTAGCAAATATTACTTCAAAAGTATATATGATTGTTCGTCGTGACGAGCTACGTGCATCAAAAGTAATGGCTCAGCGTGTTGAGGACCATCCTAATATTGAAGTATTATGGAACCATGTAACTAAAGAAATAGTTGGCGAGCAAAAAGGTTTTATGAAAGCTCTTAACGCAGCTATTTTAGAAAATGTAAAAACTGGTGAGGAGAAAAAGATTGACATTGAAGGTTTCTTCGTTGCAATTGGTCACCACCCAAATACTAAATTATTCAAGGATCAAATTAAGCTCGACGACCAAGGATATATTATAACTGATGCAGACTCAACTAGAACAAATATTGAAGGTGTATTTGCTGCAGGCGATGTTCAAGATCATACTTACCGACAAGCAATTACTGCTGCTGGTAGTGGTTGTATGGCGGCTATAGAAAGCGAGCGCTGGTTGGGAGAACAATAGGAATTAGAAATGTAGAATTAGAAATGTAGAATTAGGAATGTAGAATTAGGAATGTGAATTAAGAATTTTTTAAGTATTATTAAACCTTAATTATTAATTCATAATTTTACATTTCTTATAGAATGCCTTATCTTTGCAAAATAATTAATACCATAAATAATCATGAAAAATTCAAAAACAACATTTCTACTAATATTTGCAATAGCTGTTATAGCAATAAATTATTCGTGTGATAAAATTGATGAATTACTTACATTTACTATCTCCAATAAAACTGAAATTGTTATTGAAACAAGCATTCCCATAGCATTGCCATTCGAAATACCCACCCCTGACATTACTACGGGCTCTGAGGAGCAAATGAGCAATAATAATTCAAGCACAGATTTAATAAAAGATGTACTACTTACCTCTTTTAATATGAAAATAAAAGATCCTTCTGATAAAACATTTAGCTTCTTAAAATCAATACATATATACATCTCTACCAATAGCTCTGACGAAATTGAACTCGCCTATAAAGAGAATATTGATTCAGGCACAAACTCTATTAATTTAATCACAACTACAGCCAAACTTGATAAATATATTAAAGCAGATAAGTATAAATTAAGAACAAAAGTTATCACAAAAGAAACAGTAACTCAGGATATTACCATTGAAATAAATATGGAATACAAAATAACTGCTGATCTATTATAAACAATAATTAATACTTAGCTTTTAAAAATTATAACCACCAGTTCTTTCTTAGATTTGGTGGTTTTTTTGTGCTTATTTTTTAATATTCATAATCAAATATTTACTACATTTGACAGTGTAAAAAAACTAACAAAAAATACTTAAACATGGCTATTAGCTGGAATGAAATAAAAGACCGAGCACTGAGATTCTCAAAAGAATGGGCTGACGAAACAAAAGAACGTGCTGAAAAAGATAGCTTTTGGAATGATTTCTTTAATGTGTTTGGCATCTCGCGACGAAGAGTAGCTACTTTTGAAGAGCCTGTAAAGAAGCTTGGTAATAAGCAAGGATTTATTGATTTGTTTTGGAAGGGAACTTTATTGATTGAGCATAAATCCAAGGGCAAAGATTTGGACAAAGCATTTACCCAAGCAATTGATTACTTTCCCGGATTAAAAGAGCACGAGCTTCCCAAATACATCTTAGTTTCTGACTTTGATAGAATAAAACTATTTGATCTGGATGAAGGAACGGAACATGAGTTTCATATATCTGAATTTTATAAAAATGTAAAGCTCTTTGGTTTTATTGCAGGTTATCAAAAACGAACTTATAAAGAAGAAGACCCCGTAAATATTCAGGCAGCTGAACTAATGGGTAAACTACACGACCAACTCAAAGGTTTTGGTTACGAAGGGCATCCCTTGGAAATCTATTTGGTACGTTTGCTTTTTATCCTGTTTGCAGAGGATACAGGTATTTTTGAGAAAGATATTTTTCAAGAATTTCTTGAACAAAAAACCAATGAAGATGGAAGCGATTTAGGAGCTTGGTTGGCTCAAATTTTCCAAGTACTAAATACGCCTGAGGATAAACGATTGGGCAATTTGGACGAGCATCTTGATCAATTCCCCTATGTAAATGGTGGTTTGTTTGCAGAATTTCTGCCCATCGCGGCTTTTAATTCCAGTATGCGCACATTACTCTTAGAAGCATCTTATTTGGATTGGGGTAAAATATCGCCTGCCATTTTTGGCTCGCTATTTCAATCGGTGATGAACCCCGAGCAACGCCGAAATCTTGGAGCGCATTATACTTCCGAAAAGAATATTTTTAAAGTTATAAAGCCGCTGTTTTTGGATGAGCTGCGAGCCGAATTTGAAAAAGTAAAATCCAATACCAAACGACTAAGAGAATTTCATCAAAAGCTATCGACACTTAAATTTCTCGACCCTGCTTGTGGAAGCGGTAATTTCTTGATTATTACCTATCGCGAATTGCGAATGCTGGAGTTGGATATTTTGCGCGAACTTTATAAAAACCAAATTGTAACCGATATTGCCCATATTGTATGGGTAGATGTGGACCAGTTTTATGGAATAGAATATGATGAGTTTGCCGCGCGTATAGCCGAAGTAGCCATGTGGTTGATCGACCACCAAATGAATATGCAAATATCAGAGCAGTTTGGACATTACTTTGTGCGCTTGCCTTTAACCAAATCGGCTAAAATTGTAAATGGAAATGCCCTGCGAATTGATTGGGATACGTTAATAAATAAAGATTACTACGATCTTTCAGCCGATAGTGTAA
>JAOZPM010000036.1:0-19859 GCA_029932765.1 Bacteroidales bacterium
TGTCAGAATGCTGACTTTTACGTCAGCATTCGAGTCCCGTCCGGACCGCTCAAGAATTAGAAAGCTTCAAAACTTAAGTGTTTTGGAGCTTTTTTTGTTTATAATAATAAATATGTCATATTATACTTACATTCTATTTTCTGAAAAACTAGGTTCTATTTATAAAGGTTCTACTTCAGATATTGTGGATAGAATTAATCGTCATAATGCAGGGCGAGTTTATCGGAAATAATTAATTAAATTAAGTCTAATAAATATGTATTTTTGCTTTAATAATTAGATACATCATGACTTTTAGATTAAAACTCACTATCTTATTTATAATACCAATGTATAGTTTGCTTGCTCAACCTGGCAATTATTGGTCTATGGGTTCAAATACTGAAGCTTCCATATTATCTGGCGCCGTAGTTGGTGGTGGCTCTGGCATTACTTCTATTTATTATAATCCAGCAGGTATTGCTGAATTAGACGAAAATAAAATATCCATTGACGCTTCTCTTTTTCAATTCAATCTCTCAAACTATAAAAATGCTTATCGTAATGGCGTTGATGAGAGTTATCTTGATTATCAAGCAATGCCAAGGTTTTTCTCTTTTGTATACCATACCAAGAGCATTCCAGACTTAAGTATTCAATATGCTGTATTTAGTAGAGGTCAGCACCTTCAGAAACTAAACGGCTCAGGTGGTTCTGTTGTAAAAGAGAGTTTTACCGGCCATAAAAAAAACTATTCAACAAATTATACCTACGAAAACAGATATTCCGACACATGGTTTGGTATTGGAAGTGCGTATAAAATAAACGAACAATGGACTATAGGTTATAGCCTTTTAGCTAGCACTAAAATATTTTTATATTATGAAAATAATAGTATTGATTTAATTCCCATAAACGATTCTATTACAGAAGTTTCCAAATACGTTTATTACGATAGGCAAGACTCATATATTATAAGTATTATTAATAAATTAGGGGTTCATTATAAAATAAAAGATTGGTCTTTTGGCTTGAACATATCATTGCCATCAATGCGCTTATATGGAGATGGTTACCACAGAAGAGAGGTAAGTATGACTAATATAATATTAGAAGATGGCCCTGTAGATGATTTTATACAAAAAGAGACAAACTATCATATTAAAGCCGACTTTAAAGAACCTTTATCTATAGCATTTGGCCTTGTTAAAGAAAATACTAATAATAAAACTAATTTATATTTCTCTACGGAATACTTTTTTCCTATAGACACTTATAAATCCATTGATAACTCACAAGTAGCGTCCTTTTATATTGATGAATACCAACCAGGGACTAGTTTCTTAACATATGAGTATAGTGCAGAGTCTGTGCTTAACGTAGCTTTTGGACTTAAAAAAAGTTTAAGTAATAACGTTGCACTTATGGGTGGAATTAAAACAGATTTTGCCTCTAATAAACTTAGTGATTTCAAAAATATTGAATATGCGCAATATATTAGGGGTTACTCAAACTTATACTATATAACGGCAGGAGCTAGATTTGATATTAAAAAAGCAAATGTACTTATAGGCTTACAATATTCTTTGGGAATAGCTAAAGATATATACCAATTTAGAAACTTTGAGTATCCAGGTGTTTATGATACTGAGCATTACTATGCTTTACAAGGATATCCTGAAGCAAAAATGCATTACGTAAATAATGGATTAGGAATATATTTGGGCTTAGCGTTTAACTTCTAAAAATACTATCTACTGCTAGAGCGGCTGAAGAGTATGCTGCCTGAAAATTATAACCTCCAGTATTAGCATCTATGTCCATAACTTCGCCAGCAAAATACAAGCCTTCCACAATATTTGATTGCATTGATTTATTATTTATTTCATCAATACTTACACCACCTTGGGTTATTATTGCTTCGCTAAAAGGCCTATGACCATTAACTTCAAAAGTTAAATCGGTAAGTGCCTGCTTAATTTTTCTTCTACTATCACCATTTATCTGATTCCCTAATTTTGAAGAATCAATTCCACATAGTTCCATTAATGGCTTTACTAATTTAGAAGGCATCCATAACTTAAATATATTTTCAATATACTTTTTACCATTTTCATCAAGGTCTCTAATAAGTCTTTTATCAAGTTTTTGATCGTCAAGAGCTGGCTTTAAATTAAGTCGTATTTCAACTTTCTTATTCTCGGCCAAAGCAATTACTATTTGCCTACTTAAAGTCAGAATTATTGGCCCTGTTAAACCATAATGTGTAAAAAGCATTTCTCCAAATTCCTCATCAACCTTCTTATTATCGACCCAAAGATTTGCCGTAGTATTCTTAAGACTTAAGCCCATTAATCGCTGAGCAAGATTACCTTTTGTTTCCACAGGAACTAATGCTGGCCGAGGAGTTATAATACTATGCCCTACCGCCTTTACCAAGGAATAGCCATCGCCAGTGGAGCCTGTTAAAGGATATGATTTGCCGCCAGTAGCAAGAATAACTGCCTTGGCTTTTATTTGTTGTTTTCTGCCATCTTTATTAAACTCAACACCTACACATTTACCATTCTCCACAATAAGTTTTTCAACTTTGCTATTTACTCGAACTTCTACATTTTTGGTTAATGCCCACTTAGAAAATGCATTAAGAACATCCTTTGATTTATTACTCTCAGGAAACACTCTATTACCTCGCTCAGTTTTATATACCAAGCCCTGACTATCAAGAATATTCATTATGTCATCCTTAAAGAAATTTTTATAAGCGAATTTTAAGAATTTAGGCTTAGGATGCAGCTGTTTCATATGATTAGAAGCATAGCTATCATTAGTAATATTACACCTACCCTTACCCGAAATAAGCATCTTACGACCCACAGAGCGCATTTTTTCTAAAAGCAATACGTTTGCACCCTTTTCAGCCGCTCTTCCTGCTGCAATAATTCCTGCAGCTCCTCCACCAATTATTATTAAATCGTAGTTATTATTTTGCATATATGCTATTCTATTATGCTTAGTATTAAAGAATTCCTTCTTTCAAAATATCATGTAAATGTATTACACCTTCGTACTTACTCTTATTAACAACAAGAAGTTGTGTTATATTCTTTTCCTTCATTATTTTTAGTGCTTTCACAGCAAGCTCCGACGATTCAATATTACTAGGATTTGCACTCATTATATCCTTTGCTAGCAGGCCATCAAGATTATCATGCTTCTGCATCATACGCCTAATATCGCCATCGGTAATTATACCTTTAAGCTCTCCATTATCAAGCACAGCTGTTGTTCCAAGTCGCTTTGATGAAATTTCAATAATAATACTTCTTATATCTGCATTAATATCCACTTGAGGCTTTTCATTATTTTCAGAAAGATCGGCTACTCTAAGATAAAGTTGTTTTCCTAGAGCTCCACCGGGGTGATATTTCGCAAAATCGCGATCGGTAAAACCTCGGTATTGCAAAAGAGCCACCGCCAAAGCATCGCCCATTACAAGTTGAGCAGTAGTGCTCGATGTTGGAGCCAAATTATTAGGACAAGCTTCTTTTTCAACAGAACTATTCAATACCAAATCAGAATTTTGTGCTAAAAAAGAATCTATATTTCCTACATTCGCAATAAGTTTATTTCCCAATGATTTAACCAAAGGAATAAGAACCTTAATCTCTGGAGTATTTCCTGATTTTGAGATACACATTACCACATCATTATCTTGTACATTTCCCAAATCGCCATGAATGGCATCGGCAGCATGCATAAATATTGATGGAGTACCTGTAGAATTAAGCGTAGCAACAATTTTTGTTGCAATAATTGCACTTTTTCCAATACCTGTTATTATAAGTCTGCCTTTACAATTATGGATTAATTCCACGGCATCCGAAAAATCATCGTTAATAAAATCCTGTAATTTATTAATTGCTATTGACTCTTCTGAGATAACTTTTTTTGCTATTTCCTGAATTTCATTTTTTACCATACTTACAATCTTTATTGAACAGCAAAAATATGGAAAATACTAATACCTTAAATCTAGGTTTTTCTGAAAAAAAATGAACTATTGTTTTATAAATTCAATATCTTTACCTTTTGAAACTAAATGCTAAAATAAATGAAAAATACAATAATAGGTCTTCCATTAAGGATATTTATATTATTTGCAATATATATATCTGTAAACTCATGCTGGTCGGATGAGTACACTATAAAAAAAGAAAAACACAGTTATAAAATCTGATAGATGGAAGAAAACAAATTTCTTTATTATATTTGAGAATAAGGATTCGCTGAATTATAGAGAATGTAGAGAAATAGTATTCGATAAACTTATTAAAACCTGCAATTTAGAAATTGACTCTTTTTATAATAAAGTAAAGATAAATAGCATTCAAATTAAAGATAGTACAATACTTAATATGCATAGAGCAAATATTATTGAGGAGGGCTCTATTTGCAAATATATGCCTCCAATAATTGACTTTAAAAACTCAAGTTTGCTACAGATTGCCAAGAATATAAATGGGTTTTCCAAAAATAGATACCAATATATAGGTAGTGACACCGCTAAATATACATTCAGTATTTATATTAATAAACTTAATGGCTCACTAAATTCAAGCAATATACTTAATACTATAATCCTCTATAACATAGATACTTACATCGATAAATTATTTTTAACAATTAGTGACAAATACTTTAAATAAATCAAAATTTAATAAATAATCTCCATTCCTAAAAATAATATGCTTACTATGAAAAAAAATTGTACATTAGCAAATACAAAAACAGAAAATAATTAACTTTAAATAATCTTAAAATAATCTTAAAATGGCAGAATTTAACTATAAACAAATTATTTATGCAGGAATGGTTGCTATTGCTGGTGTAGATGGCGAAGTAGACAAAACTGAGCGTAAATGGGTAGACAAAGTATTTGATCATGATTTCAATATGTCACGTAAAGAGCGTAAAGAAGTTTTAAAAATATTTGAAAACGATAAAGATACTTTTACTGATAAAGTAACTACCGAATTATCCCAATTTCCTGCTTTTGACCAACGAGAGGCATTTAAGCGTATTTGTCAATTTATGCTTTATCGTAATGATGAGTATAATAAAAGCGGCAAATCTCGTCCAAAAGGCATTGACCCTGAAAAAGATCAATTAAATCGCTATCGTGAGAGAGCAGATCAAATGCGTACTAAATTAAAGTTTTAGTAACAACTAGTTATTTTTAAAAAAAGAGGCAATCATTGATTACCTCTTTTTTTTTACTAATTTATTAATCGATTTTTGCAAAGTGAAAACACAAATTAAAGGATTCAATATAAATTATAAGCTCATAAATGAGGAATGGATTTCTGAAGGACGAGATATAATAGTATTGCTTCATGAAGGTTTAGGAAGCATTCCGCAGTGGAAAAACTTTCCCAGTACAATTAGCAATAAGCTAAAACTTCCTGTATTAGTTTATGAACGCATTGGCTATGGGCAATCAGATTTTTGGACTGATGGAATTATAAAATCACAGTTTCTACATAATGAAGCTTTAGTTATGCTTCCTGCATTAATAAAAAAGTTAGGGATTTCAAATAGCATCATACTTTTTGGACATAGCGACGGTGGCACTATTGCCTTAATCCATGCTTCTGCAGCCATGGCAAAAGTGAAGGCAGTGATAGTAGAGGCTCCACATATCTTTTTTGAGAATTATTCATTAATTGGTATTAGGAAAGCTCGAGAACTATTAAAAAATGATGCCGTAATTCAGATTCTGAACAAATATCACCAAGGGAGAGCTACTGAGCTTATTGATAAATGGACTGCACATTGGCTTGCTGCAAAGGATATTGACTGGGATGCTAGGCAAAAACTTAATAAAATAACACTTCCCCTATTATTAATTCAAGGCTATAAGGATGATTTTGGTACTTTTGCACAAATTGATAATGTTGCTAAAGAAGTAAAAAGTAATATTATACAAGTAGAAAAAATAGAAGATTGTGGTCATATACCACATCTTGAGCAGCAAGAAAAGATAATAAATCTTACTGAAGATTTTATTAATAGAATTTAAGAAATAGCCATGGATAGAATAAAGAAGTATTTCCCTAAACTAAGTGATAATCAGCTAAATAAACTGAGTCAATTGCCAGCACTTTACGAAGAATGGAATGCACAAATAAATGTGATATCGCGTAAGGATATGGAGCATTTTGTGGAGCGACATATACTACATTCATTGGCAATAGCAAAGCTTATTAAATTTGATAATGGCACCGAAATTCTTGATATTGGAACTGGTGGTGGGTTTCCGGGAATTCCTTTGGCAATAATATTTCCTAAATGTGAGTTTCACCTTGTTGATTCCATTGGAAAGAAAATAAAAGTAGTACAGGCAGTAGTAGACGCCCTTGACCTTAAAAATGTGAAAGCTGAAAAAACTCGTGCCGAGAATATCAATAAAAGCTACGATTTTGTTGTAAGCAGGGCTGTAACTGCATTACCAAAATTTCTGCCATGGACAAAAAATAAAATCCGAAAGAAAGGTTTTAATAAATTACCAAATGGCATTATTTACCTTAAAGGAGGTGATTTTAGAAATGAATTGGAAAAACTAAAAAGAAAAAATCAAGTATTTGCTATAGATAAATTTTATTCTGAAGAGTTCTTCGAAACTAAATATATTGTTCATATTAACGCTTAAATAATAACAGAATTTTTTCTAATATTTTATCTAATAATCTGCGTTAAGATAGCTATCGAAATACTTGAATTCGTACGAATTATTTTTCTACATCCTGACTCTAACTTACCTGCCGGATTTCCTCCAAATAAGGCAAGCTACACTAGTATGTTTTTTATAATAATCTCTAATGCAGAAGTATGCAATTAATCTATAATAATTTTATATTGCTCCACTTTACCATCAAATTGTAGCTGAACTATATAAACGCCCTTAGCGCCATCCAATAAGTCAATTTTTAAAGTCCTATCATAATTATTAGCAATATTCTTTTCATAAACAAGCTTTCCTAACATATCCGAAACAATAATTTTATTGGGAGTTATATCTCCAAATTTGATATTAAAACTCCCATTATTAGGATTTGGATAAACTTCAGCAGTTTTAGTCATTGCGTACATTTGCTCATAGCTCAGTGGATAATTCACAGTGAAATTATATATTAAGGAAGAACCAAAATCAGACTGAAAATTCATTAAAGTAGCATTACTAAGCGAGCGTAATCTTATAAAACCAGAACCATCATTATTTGCAAAAAACTTAAGCCCATCACCATCAGTATCTATAATTTCCATTTTATAACAACCCACACCTAAATGCACAGTATCACGATAATAAGTAGTTGCTGTAAGATTATTTTTTTCAAAAACTACACCCGTAGAATTTGAAATACGGTAGGAAGTTTCGTTTCCTGCATAATTGGTACGAAATTGAATTATAAACTCATCAGGCAATACATCAGGAATCTCAAATTTAGAATTATAAGTATTATTAAATAAGTATTCATCATTGCCTCCATTGGGGCTTTTGATCTCCACATGAAATTTATTTCCAGAAGGATGTAAACTACTCCATAAGCCATCATTAGCAGGCAGACTAACTTCTGTTGTTTCGTCAAAAGTTAATAACCCATTCCATGTAAAGGATTGTCTATTGCTAGCATTATTTACCCAATACTCAACCACTAAAGATGTAAGAGCTGTAGCGCCCGTATTCTTAATCATAATAGTTGGCGAAGAGCAAATATAGTTCTCTCTAGCGTGTTCTACTTTACTAGTTGGAGTCAAAATATCTACAACTGCAGCATCCAAAGTAAAATTATTATCTCCATATGTTACCAATTGATTATTAACCCAATACTTGGAAGTTCCTGAAGCATTCGCCATTCCATAATCAATATTTGCAATCTGACCAGGAGTTACGTACTGCGTAATATCACTCTGCTCAATATTAGTTGCAGCACCCGGACACCAGCCTGCACGATCATAAATCCATGTTCCACCCTGAGGATAAATTGGATTTGTAGCACAGTCATCTTTCCACACCTGCCATGAAAACTCATTGCTTCCTCCAGCAATATTTAAATGATGATTACGAGCAATAAACTCCCCTTCTTGCCCGTGACCAGTTATGGAACTTCTAATTTTAAAGAACTTGGCATTAGCATCAAGCATTAAATCGCGAGGCTCAAAAGCTTTATCACTTAATATATCTGCATTAGATTTTGAGCTAACCGGCCATAATTGTTGAATATTTAACACATCACGTGGTGGTGTTCCTACTATAAAAGCAAAAGTAATATCCATATCCTCTTGCCACTGTCCGCCACCTTCTACAGTCATACGTTTATCACCTTTAAGCATTGGCATAAAATCCGTAACATCAAAAGTGAAAGTTTTGCCATCTTGGCCTAGGTCTAAATTAATTCCATAAGGTGTTACAAACGACATTATCTCAAATTTCATTGGTGCACGACGCGTATATACTAAATCCATAATGCTTAAGGTACCATCAGCAGTAATGCTCTGTGTATTTAATACTGCGCCAGTAATTGCATCATAAGTAATTTCATTAGCTGCCTGCCATAAGCTTGTGTCTAATATTTGTACAATTTCATCGGAATATATTGTCGCATAATTATTAACAACCTGATATTCTTTTACATTATGTGGTGCCAATTGCACAGTATCCAATATTGTATCGTTAGTAATTGTAAGAGAATAATTGCCCTGCAAAAATGTTGTATTTGGACGCTCTAAGGTTGATTCCCAAGATTTAAACAATTCAAAACCTTTAAAAGGATTCAGGCCTCCACCATCAATTGTATGTGCATTTCTATTATTTCCACTTTTATCAATAATATTACCATTCTGTAAATTATCAAAATCATAATATAGTTGTAAGTTAGAATATTGAGGATGAGAACTATCTAAAGAAGCATACATCCATTTATGAATTTCACTTTCTGTTAGTTCCACATCCCAAAAACGAACTTCATCAATCAATCCATCCCAATAACGATTATTAATACCACGGCTTATTCTAAGATTAATTCCTCCAGCAGTATCAGTATTTATAGTAGTATTTGCAATGGTTAAACCTGTTTCCATTACGCCATCTACATATAACTTAATATCATTTACATCATTGCCCTGAAAAGTACATGCTACATGATGCCATTGATTATCGTGCAAAATAGTAGACCCATAAGTATATCCACCATTAACCTCAACACGTAAAGCTCCATTTCCATTCAATCTAAAAACCCATTTTTTGCCTCCCTGATTATTTCCCCAACTAACTATTTCTTTATCAGCAATACTAGTCTTAATCCAAGCTTCAACAGTGCGTGATGTTGTTCCAGCTATTCCTTTATAGTTATCAGTTTCTATATAATTCACTCCATTAAAAGTAAAGGAATTATCGTCGGCACTTAGCATTCCCATATTCTGCGATAAGCTACTGCCCTCAAAAGAAATACTAGTAGCAGCTTGAGTATTATAATAGCTATATTCTACAATAATATTTGACACACCATCCCATGCAAAAGGAGTATAAAATTGTAGTGTATTAATCCCACTTTGCAGATTAGTATTATGAAAATACACTTCTGTAAAACCTGTATTATTCGGGTTTTCTATATCTATAATAGTATCTGTTGTTTGCTTTACTGATAGCTTAAAAAATCTTGCGTCAGCACTTCCACTCAATGAGTTCAGCGAAATACCATCAATATTTCCTACACTTGCTCCTGCAGCTAGTAGTTCTGCCACGCTAAACAAATATTGACGCTTAGCATTATAAGTACCACTGGCAATAAGCTCTACATTTGAAGCTGCTCCACTACCCACCGTAGACTGAGTATCAACAGGAATGCCATTTACCACAGCATCCTTTTGAATATACTGATAATATGAATTCATTGGATTTACAACATAATCGAAAGATAATCCACTAAAATTGGAGATGCTATAATTAGTATGCTTAGAGTAAAATGAATCTACCCTTGTTGAATCATGGATATATGTATTACAACTATAATCCCACTCACCGCAGCCTTTATTTGTTTGTCCAGAAATAGGAGGCGAAACCAAAGCATCTTTACATCTTATGCTGTAATACATAAGTACTTTTTCGTAACTAATGGATGAATTAGTAGGAAACATAATAGCAGTATCGCGAATAGTTCCATCCCAAACATGGCCATAGGTTTGATTATAATTAAAAGAATGGATAAGAATAGTATCGCCAGGGCTCTGAGCCTTTAATAATAAAGAGAATAATACGATAAGTATTGATAGAGTAATGGTTTTCATAATGTGTGTTTTGTAGGTGTTGGATTTGAAGGCAAATTTAATAAAATTAGACAGAATTACAAGCTTTATTAAGAACCTAAGCAGATCCCTGTTTCCTTTTCTAACAAAAATCAAATACACTATACCTATTAATCCATCTTGCCATTAATAATAACGCTCCATATCCCAAGATATAAGATCATAATTAAACTTTAAAACTTATGATAAATAAAGGCGTTTTATTCTGAACTCCGTCTTACTATAAGAATTGGGAGTAAGAACTGAACATAAAGAGCGATATACTCCATGCCTAAATCAATGTAGTACGAGAAATTATTTTTGTTAATTTAGCTTATCGAAAACATTGAAAATTACTATAATAAAGACGGCACGTAGTATACCGCTATACGTTGGTTTTCATACAAAAACCTCAATTATATATAAAAACACATTCGCTTTTTAATAAAAAAATAACTATGAAAACACTTAAAGGATTATTTTTAGTAATTACCATTCTGTTAGTCACAGTTTCTTGTGATATTGGAGACAGTATCGAAGGCAATCAAAAGGTTAAAAATCAGAAAAGAGAAATTAGCTCCAATTTTACAGAAATAGAAGTTAGTCAAGGGATTAACGTATATCTAACTCAAGGTCCAAATAGTTCTTTGGAGCTTGAATTAGATGAAAATCTTCACGATTTACTGATAACAAAAGTTGAGAATAATATTTTAAAGATATATTTTTCAGAGGATGTTGGCAGACGTAGAAGGTCTATTGTACATTTGTCAATGCCATTAATAACAAAGCTAACAAGCTCTAGTGATGGGGAAATTATAAGTCAAAATCAATTAACTGTACAAGATATAACTATTTCAAGCTCTAGTAGCGGGGAAATAGATCTCAATATAATAGCCAATAAGATTCAATGTAAAGCAAATAGTAGTGGGGATATTAACCTAATTGGAACAGCAGATTTATTCATTGCTAATGCTAGTTCTGGCTCTGATATAGAGGCCGAGAAATTAGTATCACAAAAAGTTGAAGCAAAAGCATCTAGCGGATCTGATATTGATGTATATGTTGCTGTAAGTTTAAATGCAACAGCTAGTAGTGGTTCTAAAATTAAATATTGGGGCAATCCTAATAAATTAGAAGTTGATAAGTCATCAGGGGGGAAAGTTAAAAAACAAAACCCATAGATTATTAATAAATATAATGATAGAGCTAAGACCACTTAAAAGAAACGATGTTTCACCTTTCTATAAATGGATAAATGATGATGAAGTTATAAAATACTCATTATCATTATTTCAAAATATCGGCACAAAAACTGAGATTAAGAAGTGGTTTATTACATTAGTTGAAAATACTAATATTGCCAATTATGGTATATTCTTAAAGACAAGTGGAGAACTAATTGGCTATTCAGGAATATGTGATATTTCCAAAACCAACAAATCTGGGGAATTTTATATTTTTATTGGAGAAAAAAGAATGTGGGGAAAAGGAATTGGAACAATAGTTACTGAACAAGTATTAAAAATAGGATTTTTAGAATATAAATTAAATAGGATTTCCTTAACTGTTTCTGAACCAAATATTGGTGGAATAAAAGCATATAAAAATGCTGGATTTAAATTGGAAGGAAAATTAAGACAGGCCTGTTTTAGAGATAATGAATATCACGATAAAATAATTATGTCCATAATAAAATCTGAATGGAAATAAATAAAAACTACTATTAATACATAAGCATTTTGTAAAATAAGTTGCCCTACTGCTGAATTATTTATCACAGTTTCAATACTCTATTCTAATAATATTCCTCTGATGGATTGGAGCAAATAGCAGGAGCCTATTTTAATTAATTTAAATTACCTCTAAAGCCTACTGCAATAAAATATTGATTACCTTTGAAGCACGCAAAAACCATTTTGCCATTTTAGGGCTATAGTACTAATAGATATGGGGGTTAATGCAAAACTCACATTTCTCAAAAGAGTTAATATTATTGTCCATAGTTCAGAAATTATCAAATAATTAGCACAAAGATGCCACCATGCTGATGCACTAAATATACTAAAAACCCATGCTTATGAAAGACAAAGACAATTTGATTAGAGTATACACTGGGACAGAAATCTCTGTAAAATTATTAAAGGATGAATTGGAAAAAATAGAAATTGTTGCAATGATAAAAAATGATTACAATTCAGGAATCATTGCTGGATTCTCCTCAGGAACTCATTCTTCAGTTGATTTATTTATTCAAGAAATTGATATGGATAAAGCTGATCCCATTATAAATGGATTTATAGAGCTAAATAAATAATACCTGATTCTACATAGTTTCGTGTGGGTAGTAATACAGTTATTTGAACTATATTTTAATCAGTAATCGGTAAACCTTATTCTGTAATTAGCAGTCAACATTACTATTACAAATTACTGACCCACTGATTACGGATTACGTTTTTTAAAATTGATTATACAAATAGAAATTTATTTAATCCACAACCTGTCCATAATATCGGAAACAAATTCAGTATTACGAACAACTATATGTTCAGTGTTTTTTATGTATATTTGTTCTTTTCACCATAATAAAGATATGATATGAAAAAAATTTATTTTTTATCACTAAGTTTAATACTATCATTATCGGTTATAGGACAAGGCAGCACTCTGGATAGACACGGAAGCATAGCTGTTTCGTATACAGGGATTGGTTATAATCCTCTTGTAATATTTCACTCAGATGTAAATTCTAGTTATCACAGTAATAGTTTTAATAGTATTGCTTACGAAAACACCATCGTCCTAAAAAATAGTTTTGAATTAGAACTTGGGTTCTCATATTCCGAACATATAATTACTGTTGATAGAACAGGCTGGTGGGGTGGTAATCCTGGCATTTCAAATGAGAGCTTTTCTATTTTTAGTATTCCTATTGGTTTAAGATACAATATCTCAAGATATTTTTATATTAGTAGTGGAACTTTTTTTAATTTTGATGTTCAATCAGAAAGAGATACATATAAACAACAAGGCCTTGGTTTTTATATAGGTATAGGTGCTAAGTATGAATTTGACTCAGGTATTGGAGTTTTTATTTCTCCATATTTTAAAGCTCATTCTCTATTATTGCATAATTCATATTTCTCTTCTATGAAGCCTCATTTAATGGAAACAGGTGTAAAACTTGGGCTGATGTATGTCTTTTAGTCTACATTAATTTTCTATAATATTAAATGTATTTTCTTAATAACAAATATAAAATAACGAAAAAATAAATATACTGACAATGACAACAAAATATATTACATCAATAATAATTGCAATACTAATTTCCATAAGCAGCTTTGCACAAGAAAGTGAATCCGAGAAACCATTTCTAAAGGTCGGAATATCGTATTCATCTTTTGGCAATAATCCCATAGTATATTCTCCATCATTAGATGGCGGAGCGGGTTATGAAGGCGTGGATTTTTATACCATAGGATTTGTAGTAATAAAACCATTTACCAAGAATTTAGAATTAGAAACTGGATTAGAATATTCGGAGCATACAATAAAAATTATACCCAACCTACCTCCTGAAAATACTAAGATGCCTTATAATGTTGAAAAAACTCTATGGAGTATTCCTATAGGTATTCGCTACAATTTTCTTAATTATTTCTATTTAAATGGAGGTGCATTTCTTGATTTTGATTCTTCGCTAGGCTATGAGTTGGAAAATCAGCAAGGAATTGGAGCTTATATTGGTTTGGGAGCAAAGTATGATTTCAACTTTGGTCTTTCTTTATTTCTAACACCATACTATAAAGCACATTCTTTAATCCCATTCAAAACACAAGGATCCCAGGGACATTTAATGGAAACCGGCTTTAAAATGGGTGCATTATATGCATTTTAGAGTATAAATAATTGTTTGTTGTAATATAGCAAGAGCATATAACAACAAACAATTAATTTGCAAATTAATCCATTGCAGCAGCAAGGGCAATACTCATATGCTTGGTATGTTCGGTATCACTTCTACTAGTAAGAATTACAGGAACCGTAGCGCCCATAATTACAGCGGCAGAGGTAGCCCCACCAAGAAAATTTAATGTTTTATACATAATATTTGCAGAATAAATATCAGGAGTAAGAATTAAATCCACCTCTCCAGCCACCGGGCTATCAATACCTTTATGTTGGGCAGCCTCAAGCGAAACAGCATTATCAAGAGCAAGAGGCCCATCAACAATACATCCAGTAATTTGATTTCGCTTATTCATCATAGTCATAAGAGCAGCATCAGTAGAAGGAGTCATTTTAGGATTTACTGTTTCTACAGCGCCAATAATAGCAACCTTAGGCTCTTTAATTCCTAGGCGATGCAAAGCATCAACGCCATTATTAAGAATAGCTACTTTCTCTTTAAACTCTGGCTCTACATTCAGCGCCGCATCCGACACACACATTAATTTATGATAAAATGGTGATTCAAAAAATGCCACATGCGAAAGAGTAGCACTCTTACGAAGGCCTTTCTCTTTGTCCAGAACAGCTTTCAGAAAAGGACCTGAGCTCACTAAACCTTTCATAAGCACATCAGCATTACCTTTACGAATTTGCTCCACCGCTACCACAGCAGCTTTATTAGGATTAGGCTCTTCTATTATTTCAACACCATCAAGATTAAAACCAATTTCTTCAGCAATTTTCTTAATACCATCAGTATTTCCTACTAATACAGGGATAACAATATTTTGCGCCATGGCTTCCTTTATTGCCTTGAGCACATGCATATCGGCAGCAGCAGCTACAGCAACCTTACGAGTTTTTTTCTTTTTAGCGACATCTAATATTTCTGATAATTTGGTATACATATAATATATTTTAAAGTAATTGTTTCTTATTATTTTACACAAAACAAAAATAATTGTAATGCCCAAAACTACACATAAATTTCATTAGAAATATCGACAGTTTAGATTGATATTTCACAAACAGTACAATTGATTTTTTTTATCATAAATATAATAAAAAGCTAGACAATTATAAAGAGTTATTATGTACTTTTGCAGTCTAATAATTAAGAAATGGAAGCAGTACAAAAATCAGAAATATCACATCAAGGAACAATAGAATCTATTGAAGATAAGCATTTTAATGTCAGAATTATATCTATGGCATCATGTGTTTCTTGTTCTGCAAGTGGCACATGTAGCGCCTCTGATATTGCAGAAAAAATAGTTGAAGTTATACGGCCTGCAAATACCAGCCATAAGGTTGGCGATTTTGTCACCATTATTCTTGATCAATCAATGGGACTTAAAGCTGTTTTCTTAGGATATGTGGCTCCTTTCTTAGTATTATTCTTTACCCTTTTAGCAATGTTAGGACTAGGATATTCAGAAGGCATTGGCGGACTTACTGCCCTACTTATGCTAATTCCTTACTTTGCAGTAATGTATGTATTTAAAGACAAGATTAAGGAGTCTTTTACTTTTAGACTTAAGTATTAATTATCTTAATAAAATGTGCACTATTGTTAATAAGTACATATTAAAATAATCTTACAAGCTCTTATCTTTACAATTCAAATTTTAGTTTTGAGTGAAATGACATCATTCCTAAAAAACATATTCTTATTTAACAAGCTATTACTGCTTTTTATTTTTGCGACTGTAAGTATATCTGCTTATAGCCAACATATTAGCGAAAATAAAAACCCCAGTAAGATCTATGCCAAATACTGTTTGAAATTCAACAACTATTATGCTGGCTTAAACGAATTTGAGCGATTACTTGAAGCAAAGCCCAACGACAACTACTATTTATGGGGAGTTGCATATTGTCATCTAAATCTAAATATTGATAAATCCAAAGCAATTCCATTTTTTGAAGAACTCCTATCAAGACATAATGCTGACCAAGCTGCACTATATGATTTAGGGAATACCTATTTGCAAACCAATAATATTGACAAAGCAGAAGAGATATTTCTAAGATATCTAAAATTAGGGATTAAAGATGATCATATAATAACTGCAAAGCGACAGCTAGAGTATATTGCTAATGCACGAGAGGCTTTCAATAATCCTATAAATGTAAAAATCACAAATGCTGGTGAATATATAAATTCAGAATACCCTGAGTTTAATCCTTTTATAGACGCCAATGAAGAATTTATAATTTTTTCTCAGCAGTCGCCATTAAGCTCCCATAAACAGCGACACGACGATGGTTACTTCCCTAGCAATATATACTACTCAATCTATAAAGCTGGAAAATGGAAAAGAACTAAACGATTTTCTACTATTGTTAATACACAAGATATTGAAACTAATGGTTTTTTATCCAAAGACGCCTCATATTTTTATATTTATAGAGAAGACCTAGTTGGAAAAAATAAACAACATTTTCTATCAAGCAAACAAGGTCGTTCTTTCAAAAAACCTCACGAGATAAGTATTGCGTCTATTGAAATGAGAGATGTTAGAAGTATTGCCATTAGCAATAATAGGAAGTGGCTAATTTTCTCCGCCCCTTCGGCAAATAGTGACAGAAACGATTTAGACCTGTTTTATTCTAAATTAGGTCCCACAGGAAGATGGAGTAAGCCCCAGAGTTTTGATACAACAATAAATACTATTTATGATGAATCATTTCCTTATTTTCCTCCAAATGATGCTGTTTTTGTTTTTGCATCCAAAGGACACAATAGTATAGGTGGCTACGATTTATTCTTTTCGGAAATTACAATCGATAGTATTCCGCACATTAGTAATATCAAAAATATTGGATATCCTGTAAATACTACTATGGATAACAAAACCATAAGTATAAATAATAGTGGCCGATACGCATATATCTCAAGTTTAAGAGAAGGTGGATATGGCGATTTGGATATTTATCGTATAGTATTTGAAGACCAGAAACCACTACTAACAGTAATTCATGGTCATATTTTCAATGAAGACTCAATAAAGATATCTGATTTAGTAAAAGCCGAAAATATACTTATTGATTCTAAAAATATTAACGCAAAGAGAAAGTATAACCGTCTATTGCGAAAAAGAAAAGATAGCACTGCTGCAAAAAGATATTATGCAAAAAATATAATTCCTTACCAGAAACTGCAAATAAAAATTGCTGTAATAAACAAGGAAACAAACAAAGCTGTTGGCAATTTTATTGTCAAAGAAAATACAGGCGCATACAATATAGTTCTAAGCCCTGGCAAATATAATGTCATCTTCTCAAAAGATGGTTATTTTGACAAAACTATTGAGAGCATTATAATTGAGGACTATGATTTGAGAGAACGAAATATTGAAATGGACATTTTTATGAAAAATAAATAGACATTAGAACTTGGTCTTTTTTTTCATTTTTATGACGAAATAACAAATATATAGCAAAACAATTTATTACTTTTGTTAACTAATTTATTATGAATGAATAACGAAATAATTATACAAATTGAAGGTGGAAATTCTGTAGATTTTTTTGGTATAAACCATGCCAATCTTAAAATGGTGGAATCAGCTTTTCCTGAATTAAAAATAATTGCTAGAGGTGATGAGATTAAAGCTTTTGGCAACCCTGATGTACTTCAGGAATTTCAATGGATTATAAACAATCTATTGGAAAAATTTCAGCATAAAGGTATAATTGGAGAGGAGGATATAAAAACAATGCTTAGCTCTACCGAAGAGGAAAGTAATACTCGTATAGAACTAGAGAAGAATTCCAAAGTATTGGTTTATGGTCGCTCTGGCAGGCTTATAAAAGCTCGTACCAAAAATCAACAACTTATGGTTGATAGCATTGACAAAAGCGATATGCTTTTTGCCATAGGACCTGCTGGAACTGGGAAAACATATACTGCTGTAGCATTAGCTGTTAGAGCACTGAAAAATCGTGAAGTTCGTAGGATTATCCTTACTCGCCCCGCAATAGAAGCTGGAGAGAATTTAGGCTTTCTACCAGGCGATATGAAAGAAAAGTTAGACCCATATATGATGCCTCTTTATGATGCATTGCGCGATATGATTCCTGAATCCAAATTGGAAAAATATTTTGAAGAAAAAACAATAGAAATTGCTCCATTAGCCTTTATGAGGGGAAGAACTCTAGACCACGCTTTTGTAATTCTTGATGAAGCACAAAACACTACCTCATCGCAGCTAAAGATGTTCCTTACTCGTATGGGAAAGGATGCTAAATTTGTGATTACTGGTGATATTACACAAATAGACTTACCAAAAAATCAACATTCGGGATTATTGCAAGCAGAAAGAATACTTACTTCTATTGCTGGAATAAAATTTATTAAACTTGATCAGAGTGATGTGGTTCGTCACAAGATAGTAACAAAGATTATTAACGCATACTCAAATATATAATTATGGCTCAGGCAGTTATAAAAACTAAATTCAATTTTCCTCGTCAGAAAAGCCTTTACGAAGGTAAGGTAAGAGACGTATATAATATAAATAATGAACTATTGGCAATGATAGTTAGCGATAGAATATCTGCATTTGATGTAGTACTTCCAAAAGGTATTCCTTATAAAGGACAAGTACTTAACCAAATAGCAGCAAAGTTCTTAGATGCAACAGCTGACATTGTACCAAATTGGAAAATTGCTACTCCAGACCCAACGGTAACTATTGGCAAAAGGTGTGAGCCATTTCCTGTAGAAATGATTATCCGTGGATACCTAACAGGTAGCTCGTGGCGTTCGTATAAGAACGGTTCGCGTATGATAAGTGGTGTTGCTATTCCTGATGGCATGAAAGAACATCAAGCATTCCCAGAGGCTATCATCACTCCTACTACAAAGGCGGATATGGGTTACCACGATGAGGATATCTCCAAAAAAGAAATTCTTAAGCAAGGATTGGTTAATGCTGAAGATTATGCTAAGCTTGAAGAATATACTACAAAATTATTCCAGAGAGGAACAGAGATTGCTGCCAAAAAAGGGCTTATTCTTGTAGACACAAAATATGAATTTGGTAAAATTGAGGATGAAATATACCTAATTGACGAAATCCATACTCCTGATTCGTCACGCTACTTCTATTCCGAAGGTTATCAAGAGAGATTTGATAATGGTGAAAACCAAAAGCAATTATCAAAAGAATTTGTTCGTGAGTGGCTAATGGAAAACAATTTTCAAGGCAAAGATGGAGAGGTACTTCCTAAGATGACTGATGAATTTGTAAATTCTGTATCAGAAAGATATATTGAGCTTTATGAATTAATTACTGGTGAAAAGTTCGTTAAGGAAGACACTTTTGAGGTAAATGACCGTATTGAAAAGAATGTTACTGCTTTCTTAAATACTTATTATAGATAAGGGGGGTTGCGTTGATTAGTTATTAGTTGGAGCCTGTATAGCCTTCGATACATTTTTTGCAAAAGACTTACGTCTTTTTCGCAAAACACTCAGGCTGACAGTCTACCACTCTAACTTTATCGACAATTAATAATAATAGAAACTGCAAGTTAAAGGTCTTGTGTCTTTTTTTGCAAAACACTCAGGCTGA
>JAOZPM010000036.1:19959-23499 GCA_029932765.1 Bacteroidales bacterium
ATAGAAACTGCAAGTTAAAGGTCTTGTGTCTTTTTTTGCAAAACACTCAGGCTGACAGTCTACCACTCAAGCTATATCGACAATTAATAATAATAGAAACTGCAAGTTAAAGGTCTTGTGTCTTTTTTTGCAAAACACTCAGGCTGATACTACTTTAGCCTTAATTTCTTCCTTTAGCCTTTGTTTTAAAAAATTAATAAATCCCAAACTCAGCACTAATAGGATAATGATCGCTGAGCTTTATTTTTATTGTATTATAGTCTGTGCAGGTAAATTGTGGGTCAAAAAGGATATTATCAATTCTGAAACTAGGATAAGGGCCGATATAGGTTTGCCCAAAACCACCACCTTTTTTCACAAAGGCATCATCAAGTCCATCACGCAACTGACTATATGCGTATGAGCTAGGAGTATCGTTAAAGTCTCCTGCAATAATTACTGGAAATGGTGAATTAGCAATATGATTTTTTAGAGAAGAAATCTGAACTGATCTTTCCGAGAAAGCCTTCTTAAACTTATTTATAAAGTAAATTGAATTATCCTTAGCTTTTTGTTGTCCCTCTTCTGTATCCAAATTAGATATATCATTCATTAAATCAATATTTCCAGAAATATGAATGGATTTTAAATGCACGCTATAAATCCTTATTTCACTTCCATTAAGCTCAATATCTGCAAATATTCCAGGAATTTTATATTTATCCTTTGGATTTTCCACAATTCCATTTCTAATTATAGGATATTTACTAAAAATCACATTAGCAATATTACTATTTTTTGAGCCATATAGTTTATGGTATGTATAAGGAGTATTCAGCTGCTCTTTATATTTAGATATTAGTATTTTACCTTTATCTCCTTTACAATAAAACTCCTGCATACAATATATATCTGCATTTTCAAGCTTCATTTTCTCAAGAATAAGATCGCCAGCATAACCAGAGCCACCATAGTGCTGATGATAATAATCGAGCACATGCACATTATAAGTAATTATTTTTAGATTATTACTAGCATCAATAACCTCAGTATTGCTACCAAATTGCACAAAGCGGCCAAGCATTGGCAAACCCACCATTATTGCTAGTAATGGGTAGATAAGAAACTTGCGTCTGCGAAAAATCCAATGGGTAAGGAACAGAATATTTACAATAATTAAAATAGGATATGCCAATCCGAAGAAAGAAATTGGCCAAAATACCTCAGGGCTAATCCACTGAGCAAGGTACGATAATAATAAACCTAGAATAAATATCCAGTTTATTAGTCGCATAATGTATCCAATAATTCCTATTCGCTGACGTTCCATAATTAAAGCTCTTTGCTTCTATTAAATAGTTTTTGCTTTTCGTCCTTTGTCAAGCCTTCATAGCCTTTTTCCCTAACTTTTTCAAGAATAATATCTATGTCTTTCTGCTCTTCTTGCTTATGTTTATTATACTCTTCATCACTTTGCTTTTGAGTATTATTTTGAGCATAAGAATCATTTACTGTAGAGGTAAATTTAGGCTTTTTATTAAATAATCCAGAAAAAGGACTTTTAAAATTCATTCCAGATTGCTGTTTCATCATCATAATACTAAGATAACCAAAGCCAGCCCCACCAATATTACTAATACGGTGCTCCTGCCCCTCACTCATAATACTCATTATATCCAAAGCAATTAGAACTAGGGCTACCCATTTAATTTTAACTCTACCTATAAGAACCATTGCTATTTCCATATTGGGAGAATATGTTGCCGCAGCAGCTAGTAATCCAATTGCACCAGCTCCTATAAATGCTGATATTCCAATTGGGGTAAGCATAAGGTTACTAAAATTTATAGCGAAAACTCCAAAACCTACTGTTGCTGATAGTATAAAAGTAGAAAGCACTTTTTGCTCTCCCAAATTCTGCTTTAAAAGAAAACCTCCAAAGTAAATCAAGTAAACATTATAAAGAATATGCAGAATATTATCTCCAGCAATAAGAGAAGCTACTAAACTTATTGCCATCATAATAACAATTAGCTTATTAGTATTATAAAAATTCTTATAATAATCCTTTATATTTCCCCCTTGCAAGGGATTATTTGTATTAAACATATCTTTTAACTATTTAATCTAGTAATTAGTAGGTAGTCTGCAATACTAATATTTTTTAGCAGCACTAGATCTTCTATTACCAACGTTACCTTTACTTCTATTTGCTCCTTCCGAGCGTTTATTATCATTTGATTTTCTAGAATCTCTATTTCCTTGCTTGCTGCTAGAATTTCTATTTCCAGAACCTCCACCTTTCTTCTTATTACGATTTTGGCGTGGCGGTCTAGTTTGCTTTTCAGGGCTATCATCTATCTCATCTACAAAAGGATGATCAGTAACAACATCTATTTTCTTACTAATAAGTTTTTGAATATCTTTAAGAAAAGCTCTTTCGTCAGGTTGGCAAAAAGAAATTGATATACCACTAGCACTAGCCCTTCCCGTACGACCAATACGGTGTACATATGTTTCTGAAACTGCTGGCAAATCATAATTTACTACCAGAGCCAAGCCTGAAACGTCAATACCACGAGCAGCAATATCAGTAGCCACAAGCACATGCGTTTGCCCATCTTTAAAATTCTTTAAAGCTCTTTGTCGTGCGCTTTGCGATTTATTCCCATGGATAGCCTCGGCCTTAATATTAGCACGATTTAGTAACTTTACTATCTTATCAGCACCATGTTTTGTACGCGAAAATACCAATACAGAATAATAATTTTGCTCTTGTAAAAGGTGAATCAACAGTTTAGATTTAGCTTTTTTAACCACATAATAAAGTGACTGTTCAACTTTTTCAGCAGTAGGTTTTTCAGGGTTAATGGTAACCTTTTCAGGATTACCAAGTATCTGACTCGATAATTTAACAATATCAGGAGGCATAGTTGCCGAAAAGAAAAGTGATTGTCGCTTCTTTGGCAATAATGCTATTATTCTTTTTATATCGTGGATAAATCCCATATCCAACATATGGTCGGCCTCATCCAATACTGAAAATTCTACATGCTTAACAGTAATTAATCCTTGGCCTATCAAATCCAACAAACGCCCAGGCGTAGCAACAAGAATGTCAATGCCTTTTCTAAGTTCATTAGTTTGAGGTCCCTGCTTTACTCCTCCAAAAACTACGGTGTTCCGTAGTCCAGTATTTTTACCATATTTGGCAAAACTATCATCAATTTGTATAGCAAGCTCTCGTGTAGGAGTTACTATTAAAGCTTTGATTTTTCTACCACCTTGATTTCTTTGTCTATTTTGATATAATTGCTGCAAAATAGGAATTGCAAAAGCTGCAGTTTTTCCAGTTCCAGTTTGCGCACAACCCAATAAATCCTTTCCTTTTAAAAGAATAGGTATTGACTGCTCTTGAATCGGTGATGGTTTTTCGTAACCCTCATCTCTTAGAGCATCAAGTATTGGTTCTATTATATTTAGTTCTTTAAATGTCATATTTTAATAATAATTAGTTGGCAAAGGTAATCTATTTGTGTAAGCGTAATAAAAACATGTATT
>JAOZPM010000037.1:0-3945 GCA_029932765.1 Bacteroidales bacterium
TTCTTTTTCCATAGATAAATTTTTTACCTTTGCCGCCATGGAAACAGTAGTAAGCGGTATAAGACCAACGGGTAATTTACACCTTGGCAATTATTTTGGAGCAGTAAAGAACTTTGTAAAAATGCAGGATTCTCACAACTGCTATTTTTTTATTGCAGATTATCATTCACTAACAACGCATCCAACACCAGCAGACTTGCATGGGAATGTGCGCAATGTATTAGTAGAGTATCTTGCGGCAGGACTAGATCCTGAAAAATCGACATTATACATACAAAGTGACGTTCCCGAAACAGCGGAGCTATATCTTCTTTTGAATATGAACGCATATTTGGGGGAGCTACAGCGCGTTACTTCTTTTAAAGATAAAGTACGTCAGCAGCCCGATAATGTAAATGCAGGACTTCTTACTTATCCAACACTTATGGCTGCAGATGTTATTTTGCATAAAGCAACAAAAGTACCCGTTGGTAAAGATCAAGAGCAGAATCTTGAAATGATGCGAACTTTTGCGCGTCGTTTTAATAATATGTATAAGCAAGAATTTTTCCCTATCCCTTCGGCATTTAATTTTGGTGAGCAGCTGGTAAAAGTACCAGGCCTAGACGGTAGTGGTAAGATGGGTAAATCTGAAGGCCCAGGAAATGCTATATACTTAGGCGAAGACCCTAAGAAACTCCGCAAAAAAGTTATGCGAGCAAAAACTGATTCTGGACCAACAGAAATGAATCAAGAGAAACCCGAGGCAATTAAAAATCTTTTTAGCCTTATGGAGATTGTTTCAGCGGTTGATACACTGAATCATTTTGATGATTTATACAATAATTGCCAAATAAGATATGGTGATTTTAAAAAGCAGTTGGCCGAAGATATGATAAGATTTACAGAGCCCTTTAGAGAGAGAATTCTTGAGCTAGAAGGAGATAATGACTATCTTGCTAAGGTGGCTCGTATGGGTGCCGAAAAAGCAAGAGAAAGTGCGTCTAAAACTATAAAGGAAGCCCGCGAAATAGTTGGGTTCCGTAAATTCTATTAGTAACAATAATTCCAATGCCTTAATTTATATTGAGTCTAAAGTATTGGATTTGTTTTTATTATTACCTTTGATTTTTATATCTAATTTCAAATCACAATGAATATAATTATTGCTGGAGATGGCGAAATGGGTTCTCATTTGGCAAAATTGCTATCAAAAGAGGATCATGATATCACATTAATCAACCCCAATTCTGATTTTCTGGAAGCGGTTTCAAATGATGCCGATATTCTTACTTTAGAAGGTGATGCCGTAAAATTATCGATATTGCAAAAGGCTAAAGTGGAAAAAGCTGATTTATTTATTTCGGTAATGCATATCGAAAATCCTAATGTGGTAGCTTGTATTTTGGCAAAAAAACTTGGAGCCAAGCGTTGTATTGCTAGAGTTTCTAATATTGAGAACCTCGAGCCTGCAAATAAAAAGATTTTTAACGACTTAGGAATTGATAATTTGGTTAGCCCAGAGGGTATTGCTGCCATTGAAATTGTTAAGCTTATAAATCAAACTGCTGCTGATGAAATTTTTGAGTTTTCAGAAGGGAAATTATCTTTGTTTAGTATAAAACTTGATGAGCGTGCACTTGTAATTAATAAATCCTTGCAAGAGATTGTAAAGGAGCGTGGCGAGATGGGATTTAGAGCTGTAGCTGTTGTTAGAAAGGGTGAAACAATCATTCCCAATGGAAATACTCGCTTTCAATTAGGAGATTTGGCATATATGATTACTAAGCCCAAAGGGATTGAAAATATCCTTGAGATGGGTGGACGAAGTAAGCAAAAGATGAATAATGTAATGCTTGTTGGTGGAGGTAGAATAGGTACGAATGTAGCCCTCAACCTTGAAGATAAAGTGACTCTAAAATTAGTTGAAATAGATAAAGAAAGATGCTTTCTTCTTAGCGATAAGCTTCATAATACATTAATTATTAATGGTGATATTAGAGATTTAAAATTGCTTGAAGATGAAAATATAAGCTCTATGGATGCTTTTATCTCAGTTACTCGAGATTCTGAAACTAATATTTTGACTTGTCTTTTGGCAAAAAAATATGGTGTTAAAAAGACAATTGCTCTTATCGAAAATATTGATTTTATTGATGTTGCACATAATGTGGGTATTGATACTATAATTAATAAGAAACTAATAGCGTCGAGTTATATTGAGCGTTTCGCTCTTGGCGTAGGTGTCGAATCCATAAAACTACTTAGTGGTGTGGATGCAGAAGTTCTTGAGCTTATTGTAGCAGAAGGCTCATATATTACCAAGAAAATTATTGCAGATTTAGACTTGCCAGAGAATGCTATTATTGGTGGTTTAATTCGTAATAATGTGGCAATGATTACCCGTGGAAGTACTAAAATTGAAGCTGGTGATAAGGTGATAGTTTTCTCATTGCCTTCATGTGTTCGTAATGTTAGCAAATTATTTAATTAAAATTAGAAATGTTAGGCACTAAAGATATAAACCTGAAAGAAGTAGGAAGGGCATTAAGTTCTTTAACTATTATTGTTGGTATTCTTATGTTGTTGTCTATCCCATTTTCCATTTATTATAATGAATCTACATGGCCTATAATTAAATCCTCCCTTATAACTGTTGGTGTTGGGCTTGTTGTTTATGGCATATCAGGGAAAAGAAGCAAAAAACACGTAGGCAAGCGCGAAGCTTATATGATTGTAAGTTTAGCTTGGGTTGTAATTTCACTTTTTGGCACATTACCATATATTTTTAGTGGAGCAATTCCAAATTTTACGGATGCATTCTTCGAAACGATGTCTGGTTTTACAACTACGGGTTCTTCAGTACTTATTGATATAGAGGCTGTTCCTAAAGGTATTCTCTTTTGGAGAAGCATGACTCATTGGATTGGTGGAATGGGAATTATTGTACTTACTTTAGCTATTATGCCATTGCTTGGTGTTGGTTCTTCAACTCTATTTGCAGCAGAATCGCCAGGTCCTACTACCGACAAACTGCATCCTACAATTACGGGTACTGCTAAAAGATTATGGCTTATTTATGTAATACTTACTGGTGTAGAAACATTGCTACTTTGGGCAGGGGAGATGAATTTCTTTGATGCTATTTGCCATTCTTTTGCAACACTTGCCACAGGCGGTTTTTCAACAAAAAATGATAGTATTGCTCATTTTGGTCCATATGTTCAGTACGTTATCACTATATTTATGTTTATGGCAGGAGTTAGCTTTTCTCTACATTACTTCTTTTCTAAACGTAGATTTGATAAGGTATTCAAAAATCAAGAATTTAAGTTTTATGTAGGACTTATATTAGGAGCAACTGTTCTTATTTTTAGTATCCTTATTTATAATATGGGCGATAATTTTGAGGAGCTTTTTAGACGAACGGTCTTCCAAGTTGTGTCCATTATTACTACTACTGGTTTTGTGAGCTATAATTATTTACTATGGCCTACTGTAGCTTGGTTTGTTCTTGTATTACTTATGTTTACAGGTGGTAGCGCGGGCTCTACTGGTGGTGGAATAAAAATGATACGCCTTTTATTAGTTTTTAAAATAGCGGGCTTGCACCTTAAAAGGATGATTCATCCAAGAGCCTTTTTCACTGTAAAATATAATGGTAAATCGGTGAAAGAAGAAGTGCTATTTGCAATAATGGGATTCCTGCTTTTCTACTTTACTATTTTTGGAATAGGTACTTTTATTATGACTGCTTTAGGCCTTGATTTTGTCACTGCTCTTGGTGCCTCAATATCATCAATAGGAAATATTGGACCAGCAATAGGTAATGTTGGGCCTGAGGATAATTTTGCCGCAATTCCACAAGCAGGAAAATGGGTGCTATCAATGCTTATGCTTTTGGGAAGATTAGAGCTATTTACTATTTTGGTATTCCTTTCGCCTGGTTTCTGGAAAAAATAATAT
>JAOZPM010000037.1:4045-8265 GCA_029932765.1 Bacteroidales bacterium
AAAAGTAAGCCGTTAATAATTAACCATTATAAGCTTCCTTCCCAATCTTGATAGAAATTCTGTAAGAAACTTTCCATAAATTCATGACGGCGTATTGCTTCCTTTTTACCTGTATTTGTATTCATTCTATCTTTTAGCGTTAGAAGTTTTTCGTAAAAGTGATTGATAGTAGGTGCAGTACTTACTTTATAGGCTGCAAAAGATGTGTGGCAAACAGGTTTTACTAAAGGATTGTATATCTCCCTATTTTTAGAACCACCATAAGCAAAAGTACGAGCCACGCCAATAGCTCCAATTGCATCCAAGCGATCAGCATCTTGTACCACCTCGCCTTCTTTTGTGCTCATTTTGGTTGGCACACGCATTCCCTTAAAACTTATCTCTTTTACAATTTCTACGATTTTGTTCTTCGGCATTTCTTCAATATCGTATTTAGAAAGATATTCTGCAGCTTTTTCAGTGCCAATATTTTCATCTCCATCATGGAATTTATGGTCTGCAATATCATGAAGCAAAGCGCCCATTTCTACAACAAACATATCCAATTCACCTTCTTTTTTAGCAATATTCTTCGATAACTTCCATACTCTTTGTATATGAAACCAATCATGGCCAGTTCCCTCTCCCGAAAAGTTCTCTTTGAAGTATTCAATTGTTTCGTTTATTATTTCTTGATTTGTCATATTCTAATTACTGTAGACCTATTATTATTAAAATAAACTATGTTTTTATAATTAATCTTACTACTCACTGCCCACTGATCCCGATAACTATCGGGACTGCCCACTAGTTAATACTCCCAGAACAGTGGTCTTTTTTAGCTCCCGTAACTGAACTTAGAATATTAATCTCATTCTCCATCCTTAATACTCCAAGAAATGCGAAAATAAGTGCTTCCTTTGAATCTATTAATTGTTTGCTGGGAATTATGATTTTACTCTCACTTTTTTCTTCTATTTGGCTAACTAAAAACTTATTAAATGCTCCTCCTCCTGTTAGTAATACGTTTTTATTACTACCTATATTTATAGCAATTTTCTCACTTATATGTTCTACCCATGTTCGTAGCTTATCATTTAGGCTAGAGTTATATTTCTTAATAATAGGCTTTATTATTTCTTCAAATTGTTCTCTGCCTATTGATTTCGGATAAGTTTGGAAATAGTATTCCAAATTGTTTAATTCCTCCAATAGCTGTTTATTTATACTACCTTTTGAGGCATTTATTCCATCTTTATCGTATGATTTACCTATTTCAAGCATAAGATTATTCATGGGCATATTGCAAAATCCAATATCCCAAGCAATTCGATGCCCATCTTTTTTGGTGCTTATATTTGCTACACCTCCAAGGTTTATACAAGCATCATATTCCGAAAAAAGAAGCTCATCACCTATGGGAACTAATGGGGCACCTTGTCCGCCCATAGCTACATCTTGAGAACGAAAATCACTAACTACTTTACAGTCTACGTGAGTTGCAATTGTAGCAGCTTTTCCAATTTGAAGAGTATAATTTTCCTTTGGATTATGAAAAACTGTATGCCCATGAGATGCTATTAAATTTGGTTTGAGTTTTTGTCGTTTTATAAATGCTGCAGCTATACGTCCAATATAATCTCCAAATTCAAAATCAAGTTTTGTTAGTTCTTCGGAGCTTAGTTTATGGGCATTTGACAGTTTATTTTTCCATTTTGAATCATACTCTATGGTTATACTTTTGATAATTTGGTATTCCCATTTTCCTTGCTTTTTATCAAAAATGCAATATGCTAAGTCTAGTCCATCAAGCGATGTCCCCGACATTATTCCTATTGCTTTGTATATTGCCATATTATATATTTTTTATAATAGATTTAATAATCCTTCTAAAGCAATTCCTCGTGATCCTTTTACCAATACTACGGCCTCTTTTATTGGATTATCTTCTATCCATTCTGCTGCGGCTTCGGTATTTATAAAACATTTTATATCTTTAGTTTTTCCTGCTTTCATAAATTCTGAGCCAACAAAAATAGTATTGTTTAGCAATTCAGAATCTATAGAATCGATAATGTCTAAATGCTCTTTTTTGCTCTCTTTGCCTAACTCCAACATATCTCCCAAAATTAGCCACTTATTTACAGTTTTAAGCTGCTCAATACTTTGAATGGCTACATTCATACTACTAGGGTTTGCATTATAGGCATCAATTATTAACTCATTATAGTCAGTCTTTTTCCATTGTGAGCGTTGGTTCTCTGGAGTATATTCTTCAATTGCCGATACTATATCATTGTCATCAACGTGAAAATAGTCGCCTATGCATATTGCTGCCATTATATTATCGTAATTATAGCTACCAACTAGTTGTGATTCTACAGTATAATCGCCCCAATCTAATGAGGCAAAAGGACTTTTTTCTATTTTTGCACCGATGGTATTGTTCTCAGAACCAGAGCCATAAGTTAGTCTTGAATACTCTTCTGATAATTCCATTAATAGACTTGAATCGCCATTTACAAATAATTGACCACCAGTATTATTAACTGATTTATAAAGCTCTGTTTTAGTTGTTATAACTCCTTCAATACTTCCAAAACCCTCCAAATGCGCTCGTCCAATGGAGGTGATAAGTCCATAATTAGGTTCGGTAATACGACAAAGGTCGGCAATCTCTCCAATATGATTTGCTCCCATTTCAATAATAGCAATTTCGGTATCATTTGGAATTGATAGTATTGTTAGTGGAACACCAATGTGATTATTAAAATTACCCATGGTAGCATGAGTTTTAAATTTTTTTGAAAGGACGGCATTTATTAGCTCCTTAGTTGTGGTTTTGCCATTTGTACCAGTAATTCCTATAAATGGAATATCGAATTGTCGACGGTGATATGCTGCTAATAATTGTAAGTATTCCAGAGCATCATTTACTAGTATCGTACGGTAATCAACATAGTAATCCTTATCATCAATAATTACATATAAAGCACCAAGTTCCAGTGCCTTATTAGCAAATTTATTTGCATTAAAATTTTCACCTTTTAGGCAAAAAAACATTTCTCCTAATTGGATTTTCCTTGTATCGGTAGAAATCCCTGCCGACTCTATAAACTTGCGGTGTAATTGTGCTATACTTATATTGTTCATAGTGTAAAAGTAAGCATATGCAATCTTAAGATGATACTGTTATTGATGATTATTTAACATTGGGATGTTAGGAAATTTGAGGTGAGGAATTTTATGTTTGGGCTAAAGCCCCTTATTTATTGTCATCATTAATCAGGTTGGTCATCCTGAGTTTATCGAAGGGAATCCCCTGCCTAATGATTATCCTGTTTCTTGCAAATTTGATTAGGGATGGTATTTATACTTAATGATTTGATATTTCATCAAATAAATACCATTCCTATTGATTGTGATTCAACCAAAGTTAAAAATCCGATTCATTAGGGGTGGCATTTATGCCGCCCATAATGAATTTTATATATCTAGGGCTTTAGCCCAAATCTTTCTTTATAATATCAAATCCATATCGTTCAATAAATTTATCATACTCCTGGGTAAATGTTGTTATACCGTGGTGTTCCTCTTGATTCGCAATATAATTTCGAACAATCTGAATTTTATCATCACTAACTCCAATGGCAAAATATTCGTCTTGCCATCCAAATTTTGTTTTGGTTAATTTATTCTTTATTTATCCAAAATGATGACTCACCTTTTAATAATTGTGCAATTTTACCAATACTTAAATCATCATTTAAGGAAACCAAACAATGCACATGGTCAGTATATCCATTGATGAAATCAATATGAATATTTTTCTTTTTGGCATTTTCCTTAATATGTTGAAATACATTATAACGAATATCTTTCGTCAAAAATGGCACTCTATTTTTTGTTGACCATACAAAATGTACATAAATTTTAATGTAAGACATAGTATTTTTCTATTTCCTTTTCAACTCACGGTATCTTCTATTTTAACTAACTCTGTTAGATTAGAATAAGATGTCGTTAAAAGCAATTCTTTATAATGTAATACATATTGCTCGTTATCACTTATTTGTAATTCTTGGGTTGGCAACCCAAGAATTGAGATTTCATCATTTTCAGATTCTTGGGACACTGTCCCAAGAATTTGCATAGGAAGGTTTTCTAACTCATGAGCAGCTATGTTAAGAATTGAATTTTGGTCATTTTTCAATCTTTGGGTTACTGACCCAAGAATTGGA
>JAOZPM010000037.1:8365-23358 GCA_029932765.1 Bacteroidales bacterium
TTTCTATGGATAATAATATTTGCCTGAGTTTTCCAAAGTTATATTGAATACTTAAAATACTGTATATTTGCATTAAATCAGATATTAAACCTATGAAGATTCTTAAACCATTAATAAAAACAACGGTAATAATTCTAGTAATAGTAATTAGTATAGTATTCTTTAGAGCATATGATTCTAGGAATATGCCAAAGCTCAAAGTTTGGCATATACAGAAACCTACGCCTGAGTTACTACTAAATAATGACTATAGTAGTTTTGAGGAATTTGCAAATGCTGATCAGCAATATGTAAGGTCAAATATTGATGCAGTTGTGAGTTCTGATTTTGATATTTTTGAGAGGTATAATCCTTTGAGCAATAATTATCCTTATAAATTAAATATAGATTATAACTCTAGTTTTGTTTTAGATCCCGGTCAAAAAACTAAAGCTGTGGTAGTACTTATTCATGGGCTTAGCGATTCGCCATATCATATGCGAGATATTGCTAAGAGTTTATTCGAAAAGGATTATTATGTATTTGTTCTTCGTATGCCTGGCCATGGCACATTGCCAAGTGGGCTGCTTGATGTGAAGTGGCAGGACTGGCAAAAGGCTGTTAATTGGTCAATGAAAACTGCCGACGAATTATCAATTTTGAGAGGTGATATTCCTGTTTATATGGGAGGTTTTTCTACTGGTGGTAGTTTGAGTTTTAATTATAGCTTTAATGCCATTGATAATGATAAATTGAGAATGCCCGATAAAGTTTTTCTCTTTTCTCCAGCAGCGGGTGTTAGCTCTTTAGCTTATGTTGGCAGTTGGCATCATAGTTTAAGTTGGCTTCCATATTTTAAGAAATTTGCTTGGTTGGATATTCTTCCCGAATACGATCCTGCAAAATATATGTCCTTTACTAAGAATGCTGGACGACAGGTATTCTTATTGTGTAAAGAAAACATGAAACTTGCCAAAGAGATTAATAAAAAAAATGACCAAAATAAACTTCCTGCTTTTATATCTTTTGAATCGTGGGTGGATGCTACAGTTATTCCCAAAGATTTAGTTGCACTGTATAACCTAATTGGGGACTCCAATGATGAACTACTACTTTTTGATGTAAATAGAAAATTTGCGCCTTTTATTAAAGGGAATGTTTCAGAAGAATTAGAAGCTATAGTTAAAAAAAATAGTTCAGATTATAAATTTGAGTTTTTAAGTAATTTGCCCATTGATTCTATGGATAATTTACTGGGAATTTTTACTTTTAATAGTAATGGTGATAAAATTGAAATAGAATCTGAAAATTACAATAGATGGCCTAAGAGTATATATTCAATTTCTCACATAAGCATTCCAATATCATATACTAATGAGCTATATGGTAAAAATTCTGCATTAAGTAATATGCTTATTGTTGGTGAAAAGAATACCTTAATTATCCCTAGTGCTGATATTACAAGAGTAAGATATAACCCCTTTTTCGACTTTATGATGAAAAGAGTGGATGACTTTATGAGAGATAAAGGTGAATAGAGAATAGAGAAAGGAGAAGTGAATTTTAAATTTATTGTAAATTACTTCTCCTTTCACTTTTCACCTTTAATAACTTGAGTAAAGCACGAAACACCAAATTAATAATAAAAAATGAGACTATCCATTATCGCGATATTAGTATTCGCAATTTCAATTAGCAGTTTTGCTCAAAAGAAGAAAAAGAACGATGAAAAAGAATCTACTTATTTTGTAAAGAGTAGCGATTTATCGACATTAAAATTTAGAAGTATTGGCCCAGCGATGATTTCGGGTCGTATTATCGACTTGGCAGTAAATCCAAATAATAACTCTGAGTATTATGTGGCTGTGGCTTCGGGTGGAGTATTCAAAACCACAAATTCAGGAGTTATATTCACCCCAATCTTCGATTCTCAAAAGTCGTATTCCATAGGTTGTATAAGCATTGATCCCAATAATAGCAATGTGGTCTGGGTTGGCTCAGGTGAGAATAATAGTCAGCGCTCGGTAAGTTGGGGCGATGGTGTTTATAAGAGCCTCGATGGTGGCAAATCATGGAAAAATATGGGTTTAAAAAGCTCTGAGCATATTGGCAAAATACTAATTGATCCTCGAAATTCGGACGTAATATGGGTAGCATCACAGGGTCCACTTTGGAACCAAGGTGGCGAGCGTGGTCTTTATAAATCTACCGATGGGGGTAATAATTGGACGCTTTCTTTAGAAATAAGTGAAAATACAGGAGTTTCGGATATTGCTTTTGATCCGCGAAATTATGATATTGTATATGCTACATCTTATCAACGTCGTCGCCATGTTTATACTCTTATTAATGGAGGCCCTGAGGCTACAATTTACAAAACTACCAATGGTGGTTCGGAATGGCAAAAGATTGAAAAAGGCCTTCCTGCAGGTGATAAAGGCAGAATAGGAATTGCTGTTTCGCCAGCTAATCCTGATTATGTTTACGCTATTGTTGAGGCCGCCGAAGGGAAAGGTGGTTTTTATAGAAGTACAAACCGTGGTGAATCGTGGAATAAGATGAGTGGTTTTGTATCAAGTAGCCCGCAGTATTATCAAGAGCTTGTTGCTGATCCAAAAGATAAGAATTGCGTTTATGCATTGGAAACTCGTTCAAGATATACTCTTGATGGTGGAAAAACTTTTAAAATTCTTAGTCTTAAAAGTAAGCATGTTGACGACCACGCGCTATGGATAAATCCAAATAACACTAATCACCTACTTAATGGTGGTGATGGTGGTTTATACGAATCATGGGATAGGGGCGAAACATGGGATTATAAAGGCAATTTGCCTCTTAGCCAATTTTATAGAGTTACAGCAGATACCGATTTGCCATTCTATAATGTTTATGGTGGCACTCAAGATAATAATAGTGTGGGAGGTCCTTCGCGAACAATGAATGCTCATGGAATCCAGAATTCTGATTGGTTTATTACACAAGGTGGCGATGGTTTTAAATCGCAGATTGACCCTACCGATCCTAATACGGTTTATGCTCAGTATCAGCATGGTGGAATTAAAAGATATAATAAAAGTACTCAGTTAGGAATTA
This sequence comes from Bacteroidales bacterium, assembly GCA_029932765.1. Classification (GTDB taxonomy): domain Bacteria; phylum Bacteroidota; class Bacteroidia; order Bacteroidales; family UBA1556; genus UBA6267. Next base: position 11,438 of record JAOZPM010000037.1, read on the forward strand.
ATATAAAACCTGTTGAGCCAGACAATGGTGAGGCTTATCGATGGAATTGGGATGCGCCACTTATTATTAGTCCTCATAATCCTAAGCGCTTATATTTTTGCGCTAATAAGGTTTTCAAAAGTGATGATAGGGGCAATAATTGGGAAGTTATTTCTCCAGATTTATCGCAGCAGCTGAATCGTAATGAATTGAAAATTATGGGCAAAATTCAAAGCCCAGAGGCTGTAGCAAAAAATGCTTCTACATCTTATTATGGAAATATTGTTTCCATAGATGAGTCTCCTATAAAGCAAGGTTTATTGTTTGCAGGAACCGATGATGGACTTATTCAAATTAGTGAAAATGATGGTGCAAATTGGACTAAATATAATACTTTTCCTAACATTCCGGAAAATACTTACGTAAGTTGTATAAAAGCTTCCTTACATGATGAAAATGTGGTTTATGCTTCCTTCGAAAATCATAAAAGAGGCGATTTTAAACCTTATATATTAAAGAGTACTGATAAAGGAAAATCATGGAATTCTATAGTGAATAATTTGCCAGAGGATGCTATGGTTTGGAATATTGCTTTGGATCATGAAAATGAAGATATGTTTTTCATTGGAACAGAATATGGCGTGTATTTCACCATTGATGGCGGAGCAAATTGGGTGCAACTAAAAGCAGGATTGCCAAGTATTGCAATTCGTGATATTGATATTCAACGTCGTGAGAATGATTTGATTTTGGCAAGTTATGGTAGGGGATTTTATATCCTTGATGATTATAGCCCATTGCGCGAAATTAAAAAAGCTATTGAGGAAGAGAAGAATTATATTTTTCCAATAAAGCAATCACTAATGTATACGCCTTCTCATCCCAATGGATGGAGAGATAAAGGCCACTTTGGCGATGATTATTATTTGGGCGACAATCCTAAATATGGTGCGGTATTTACCTACTATATTGAAGAGAGTAATAAGAGCTTGAAGCAAACACGAAAAAAAGACGAAAAAGAGAAACTTAAGAATAGTGAGGATATTGATTATCCAACTTGGGATGAGTTTAGAGCAGAAGATAATGAGCTAAAAGCTTATATCTTATTTACCATTCGCGATGATAAAGGTGATATTGTACGAAAATTGAAAGCCCCAATAGTAAAAGGAATGCATCGTTTGACATGGGATTTTCGTTATAGCGGTGTAACGGGTGTTTATGCTGGTAAGAATAGTAATATAGCAAATCAAGGTTTAGGAATGCCTGCTATGCCAGGAGATTATACCCTTGAAATGGCAAAGGTGATTGATGAAAAAATTACTCCTTTTGGCAATAAGCAAGCCTTTAAAGTAGTTTCGCTTTATAATAATAGATTACAAGCTGACCCAGAAGTTCATAAGTACAATCTTCATATTGGGGAAGTTGCAAAAGAATTCTCAAAACTTAATGGTAGAATTAACTATCAAAGAAAGCAGATTGATATTATTATTATTGCTATAAAAGTTAATTCTGATGAGCCACAGATAATGGTAAGCAAAGCATTAGAGGTAAAATCTAGCTTAGATTCGTTGAATATGATAATCAATAGAGACCAAGCTAAACGAAAGCGCTATGCTCCAGCGGCACCAGGTTTGCAAGGACGTATGAATGGTGTTATATATAGTGTTTGGAATAGCACAGAGCCTGCTACAGGCACTATGCGCGATAATCTTGATATAGTTGAAAAGCATAATAAAACCATTGCGGAAGTTATTAATGCAAATGCGAATACTATTTTGGAATTGAATAAGTATTTGGATGAAATTGGCGCACCTTATACGCCTGGTAGATAAGTTTTAAAGCTGAATAGAGAAAGGAGAAGTTGTTTTTAATATACTTCTCCCTTCACCCTTCATTCTTCACTCCATATTTCTTATTAATCAATATTCCTGCAAGGATAAATATCAACCCATAGATTGTTGCAATTTGTATCTCTTCGTGAAGGATTACTCCAATAAATATTAATGAAATAAAAGGGGAGAGGTAAATAAGTTGACTCACTTGGTCGGTTCTTTGGGATAGTTTTAGTGCCATAAGCCAAAAGAAGAAGGTTATGCCCATTTCGGCAAATCCTATATAAGTTACTGCAATTAGCCCAACTTTTGCAGGAATAATAAAATCTGAGAATATAGCTACTACTGGTATTGTAAATAAGAATCCAAAGAAAAAACTATGAAGAAGTTTAATGCTTTCATCTTGTTTTGATTTTATATTTACTATCCAAAACAGTGCCCATACTATGGAGGTTGATAATGCTAATAAATCTCCTTTTAAATTAGTGAATTTTATATTTGTAATATCTCCACCCGAAGCTATTAATAGTACTCCAATAAAACTGACTAATACTGCCACTAATCCTATTTTACTAAGTTTTTGCTTTAGCAAAGGGATAGAAAGAAGGGTTAGCATTATTGGCCAAGTATAATTTAAAGTCATGGCCTCTTGTGCTGGCAGTATATCGTATGCTTTAAAAAGAATAAGGTAGTAAACAAAAGGATTAAGAAAGCCTCTAATTGCAGAATTCATTACTTCTTTTGGTGAAGAGGAGAAGGCTTTTCCTAATTTACCTTCCATTGCCACAATTATAAGCATTATTATAGTAGCAATTCCTGATGCAAATAGCAGCAATTGCATAAAATCAACATGCTGTAATGCAATTTTAAAAGCTGTAGCCACCGTTGACCAGAGTAATACTGCTGATATTGCAAAGATATATGCTTTTTGTTGTTTTTGCATTTAACTAATGGAATTATTTCATAATAGTAACAGTACCTTTTACGGTTTTTTTATCATAACCGCCACCTTGCCCATTATATTCTTCATAATATATATGCCAGAAGTAAACACCTTCTACCGCATCTTGGCCAAGAATCTTCCCGTCCCATGGCATATCAAGGTTTGAGCCTTTATGTACCAATAAGCCCCAACGACTATAAACTCTTATTTCGAAAGCCCAAATATTTTGATATTCAATCTCGAAGTAATCATTATAACCATCACCATTGGGAGTGAAAACATTAGGTACAATAAATTTTGCTGGGCAATTATTAACCATTATTGAGTCGTAAGCATAGCAGGTTCGCTCTTTTACTCTTACCCAATATTCGCCAGTATTGTTTATTGTAATACTCCTCATCGCGGAGTTATTACTCCATAAATATTCTTCAAATCCAGCTCCTGCATCTAATTCTACAGTTTCGTCTATACAAATGGTTGTGTCGCTTCCAAGGCCTATATTTGGAGGGTTATCACGCCTTATATCAATTGTATCAAGCAAAGACCAACAACCATCTTCATCCTGCACTTTTATGTAAAAAGTGTCGGCATTTGAGACCCATCTATATTGTCCTTGATGTAAGTCTTGCCAATAGAAATCCTGAAAATCCCCCAAATTTAGCATCACACTATCGCCTAAGCAGAAAGCAGTATCTGTTTGGGGAGAATATATTTGAGGTGCTTGTGTTATTTCAAGCGAGTCGTAAACAATGCAAAGACCACCATCGGCACCCACTTCTACATAATAATCTCCTGCTCCAAGGCCATTTATAAAATCGGTAGTATCACCATTTGACCATATATAGTTATAGTAATAATTAGAATCTGGAACCAAAGCCAATATGCTACCAATACTATCGCCAAAGCATAAATTATTTGTAATATTATAGTTCATAATAAGATCACAACCAACGTATATTGAGTCAAAAACAGTGCAGTCTCCAGCATAGGAAACAGTTATATAATACCAGCCGGTTTGATTTATAGTAATTTCAGAAGCAGTGCTGCCAGTTGACCATAAATATGCTGTAGTTGGCCCACCATTAAAATTGTTAGATGTTAGTACAATATTGCCACCAAGGGTAAAGCTAGTATCAGCGCCCAATCCATAAACATACTGTGGACCATTTGTGAAATTCCATCCTGTATTATTTGAAATATCAGTACTAAATGAGCCTGCAAAATACAATGAACTTCCTCCAACATTTATATCTCTTACATTCATAAAATCTGCGGAAACCATTCCCCCATTCTTTGTAACAAATGCTTGCTGATTATCTTTTGTTGATCGCAAATTGAGAGCGTAGCAGTTATTTCCCCTTACAAACCAGTAATTATTAATATGCTGCGTTTTTCCTTTTTCTAGACGATAAGTATTTCCCGCATAAAATAATAAAGAGTCAAAAATATATTCTCCATATATAGTAGCATCATTATTAATGGTCATTTTATTGAAACTATGATGTGAACTACTATAATTCCGTACTTCAGTATTCCCTTCCATAATTTTATTGAAGCTAACATTATTAAATGCCAATTCATTATCTCCCTTTATAGTAAATTTGAAATTAGGAACTCCAGTATTATCAAAATTGATATTGGAGTTATTGGCAAATAAATTGAAACTATCAGTTTTTATTAATAATGAATTATTGAGATTAAAAATACTGTTCTCTATTTTAAGAGTGCGTGGTTTAGTGGTCCATGAGTTGTATAATAATGATGAAATAGTTTTTCCCTTACTATCAAAATAACCTTGATCATGAATTATTCTCTGAGCTTTTAACTCATCTTCTAGCGACCATGCTCCGTCAGTAAGAAAAGATAATTCAGGTAGAGCATTATTTCTACTGCGAATCACATTTCCTGTATCCAAAGCTCTCATATTTATATAATTCACAGAACTAATATCTAATGTGTCAGCTAATAAAAGGCTGCCGTATATATTTAAGCTCTGAATATCTAGAAATGGCTCACTAACAATATAATTCCACTCCATATTGTGACATTCTATTTGCCCAAGGCTTGATAATACTGTGTCGTAAGTAGTAATAAAAGAATTAGAATCAAAGTTTACATTATCGATATAAGTAGGCAAGCATTCGCCACCAATCCCACCTGTACTCAGCGACCAATGCGCAGTATCCCACCAGTCGCCACCATCGGCTACCCAATACAAATTGCGCGAAGGGATTGGTATTATCTGCCAGTTGCTAGAGTTTCCTCCCAAATCTGTTCCATTATTATCTATCCAAGGGCCAGGACCAATAGCTGTAATGTTTTCTAGTTTTGTATAATTAAGACTTATGGGCTGAGGGCAATTAATAATGGCAGCTCCTCCCCAACCAGAGCTTATCGTTATATCGTTATAGCAATTTGCCGAAGATAATAAGTAGGAATTGATATATTGATGCATCGCTGCCTCTAGTATATAATTACCTCCAGGGTGAAAGTATAAACTATCGATATAATTGTCGCCATTTATCTCACCATCGCCTACAAAATCAAGATTATTGAATGATATGCTTATATTATTATTATGATCAATTATACCATATTTTTGTCCTAAGAAAGATACATCATTTAGAACTAATTGTCCCGAAGAGCCTGATGCCTCAATAGTTCCTCCTTCTTCAAATATTATTTTTGAATTAGCAGCTAATAGGATAGAGTTGTTTTCCATATCCCAACTAAACATCTTGTTTAGGTATCCAGGAGTAATATATAGTTGGCTATTTTGTATATCAAATTTTCTATAGTGATCGGATACGCCAAAATATGAAGATGTATAAATTGGGTTTTGTGCAGAAATGAAACTTCCTCGGTACTGGTTTATCTTTGTTAATACACGCAATGTATCTACTAATGTCCAGTGTCCTGAGTCAGCAATTATAATATCTCCCATGAAACTTTGACTAGCCGATTCTATAGTTTTGTTCTGCTGCTCACCAACAAGAAAGGTTTCGGTAATGCACTCAAAGCTCATCTCTGGAACAAATTTTATATCTCCAGAAATATAATGTACATATGATGATGAGTCGAAAAACACAGGTTCTCCTAATACTCCTGTCCAGTTCATATCTCTACAAAAGGTGTTGTTTGTATCTATTATCACGCTATCACCAGTGGCAAATCCTGAGTTTAAATCAAAATATACATCATCAAAAATTTTAGGAATACAGGCTCCTGATGCACCACCAGAATTTAGTGACCAATGAGCACTATCTTGCCAATTTCCATTACCATTTACCCAATAATGATCCTGCGATGTATTGGAAAATATCCATCCACTATTAGAGCCCAAATCACTACTGTTGTTTGCTACAAATACTGCTCCACCAATTGCATTACACCCTCTTATTGCAGTATTAGTAACATCTACAGTTGCTGATGCTGGCATTGATATTCCAAAAGTATTATTTCCAGTAAAATCACGTAAAGTAATTACATTATGACAGTCGCCAATGGATATTAATGCATTACTTATGCTATCAACTCTTTCATCATAAATATAAGTTTTGCCTTTTTTAAGAATGATAGTATCACTTACAATACTACCCTCAAGTATCATGTCTTGAAAGCGCTCTATTTTATTAAAAATAGTTCCTGCAGTTCTAGAAAAAGCATAAGTGCTATCTCCGGCTATTGTCATATTATAAAACTCGTCAGGATTTGGCCCTGTAGTATAAATTTGTGGAGCACCTGTAAGAAATCTTATATGCGATGTGTTTGGGTTTACAATTAGTGTATCCTGTTCGATAAATAGATTAGCTTGAATGTCTATTATGGAGCTAGCAAGGCTTAATTCTCTACTTTCGGTACCAGTTATGGATAAAGTAGATATATTTATATATTGACTATTAGTATTAAGATGACCTCTATGGTGATTAATCGATCCCTCAGTATTATTAATACTATCCTGTAGTATCCATTCTCCTGAGTATCCGTTAAATATTAACTGTTTTGAGTTTAGATTAATATTTGAAGTTTTAATAGTTTCACCATTATTGTGAGAGCTGAAGAATATTATACCTCCTGATGAGAGTGAGCTCGAAGAGCTTAAGTCTAGAGACCCTGAAATGTTTAGGTTATTGCTAAAAAGCAGTAATCCAAAAGCACTATCTGTCCAAAGAAAATCGTGACAATAACCATCTATGTATTTTAACTCTATTTCACCGTTTAAAGGTAGCGATAGGCTGTCAATAAATACATTGTCAACAGTTGTAGGAATACACTCGCCTCCATTGCCCCCTGATATTGCCGACCAGTGAGTAGTATCTCCCCATTCGCCAGTATCGTCTACCCAATATAAATCTCTTGAAGGTGGCTCTGTAATATTCCATCCATCATTATCACCATTATCAATAGATCCTATGGCATTGAAACTAGCGCCCCCAGTAGCATGTATATGCGATAGGATTAAGTAATTGCAGTCAACGACACCTGACACTTTATGGAAACTTGCAAAGCTATGTTGTGATCGTATTATAATAGGATCCTTGCAATTGCCGTTTGCAACTAATGCCATGTTTATTGTTTGAGTCCTATAAGATTCAAGGGTGTATTCCTTCCCTTTTCTAAATAATAAACTATCAATTGTATTATCGCCAGTTATTGATCCATCTTCTTTGAATTCTATTTTGCGAAACTGTATTGGTAATCCTTGGTTCATCACATTTCCAAAAGAATTGAATGTAATATCGTAATAAGTATACGCTCCATTAGAATTGTGATTGAAAACTGATCCATTAATAAATATTTCGGAAGTACCTGCGTCAACTGTATATCCATTACCAGAAACCCCCCATGTATTAATCGTTATAACGGAAGATCCCAATTCTATATTTCGAGGATTATTGCTATTTGAAATTAGGTTACTAGCAACTACATTATTTGAGTTGGTTATTAATGTGCCGTTTTCTAAATATATATCACCACATAGCAAGCTGTCCTGAATTGTCCAACTTGCAGCTCCTTTGAAATAGATTTTCTTCCCTCCCAATTTGCGAAAAGTTTTTAAATAATGATTTCCTCCTTGTGCTTCAAAAAATATTTTTGGGTAAGAGGCAATGTTTATGTTATTGCTAAGTATTAAGCTTCCGTATATTTTCCATTGGTTGGCAATGCCAGTAAATAAAAGATTATTGCTAAGCAGGCTTGAGTTAAAATCTTTGCAATATATAGTTCCTATGTTTAAATTTACCGTAAAATTAGATGTAGAAGAATTTGCATCAAAAAATACATTGTCGTTGGCTGTTGGAGTTTGTATATGATTAATTGATCCGCCTGAGCTTGTTGCCCAATGGTTGATATCACTCCAATTGCCATTTCCCCCAATCCAATAATAATCAGCAGAGAATAGCTGAGTATTTAGTAGTGATAGAGTAAAAAGTATGAATAATATCTTTTTCATTTTATAGTTATAATGATGTTATAACTTAATGAAAAGCAGACTTAGCAAATAAGTGGATCTAAATAATTAAGTATAACGTTCGCAAATATACTAATCTTATATTATATAGACAAGAGCAAATTGTTGTAATCGTAGAACAAAAAAATCACAATTAATATTAATGTGCAATAGGATAATACCTATTCAAATCGAAAAGACCAGCATTTAGTTTATCGCTTTCATTATACCTATTTTGGAACCAGTCATATACTTGCCAGAAATTATCATCAGACCTGTTTATGCTATACTTTCGAAGCTCTCTATTATAATAGTCCTCATCTTTGCCATGTGTTAATAGCAGTTCGAAAAAACCTGCGAGTTCATCTTGTTTTAAATCCAAGTATATACTAGGATATGAGTCTATAAAACCTTCAATAAAGTTTAATCTGTCTTTTTTGGCATCCATCCTCTTTTCTTCATTAAACATAAAAGCCACATTATCATGCCATCTATTTACTAGCATTGAATACATTAAATCTGTGTTGTTATTCATCCTAATTCGTATATGTGCTGTATTTATGTATTTAATATTAAATGCTATTATGTTGCTCGCAATATTAGTTTGCGATAGATAGCTAAAAGCCTTTTCTATATCTTCTTTTGTTGCCGTGTTTTTCAGAACATCTTTGTTTAAAGCAATTTCTTTGGCGTAATTGATATTATCTTTTTGTAAACCAAACTTTTCGAAGGCTTGTAATGCAAACTCCTCTTTATAATTATCTGTTTTAAAATCTACTGCAGTTTTGATGGATGTTATATTATAGTTTGTAATAAGTTTTGATGACATTCCTAAGTACCAACTGTTAAAAGTTTTTTTTCTTACTTTAGTTGGCAGAAAATATAAGAAATTGCTCTCTCCTTCAATTCGTAGCCTATTCATATATTTTCTTACCAATAATTCATGAGTAGCAGTTCCAAAAATATCAAAACCTGCAACTAATGAGTAATAAACTCTTTCTAATAAAGGATAATCAATTACCCAAAGTGTTCGTGGCAAACCTCCTAATGCTCCTTTATGTACCGAGCCACTATCATAATGTCTATAAATAGTTAGAAGAGAGCTATTGTTGTTTGTGTCGTTCCATAAAAAATCTAAGCTAAAGCCATCTTTATATGCCTTACTGTATTCACTATCTCTATATTTATAATACTTAATTGCATCTCTATTAAATTGTTCACTATGCAAAACTTTAAGTAGTTTTGCGTCACTTCCATCTTGATTTGGTAGTGATAAATCGTGAAAAGAAGTTCTTAGATAATCACTATTTGTAACACTTAAATCATATTTTGGATCTAAAAACATTATCCAAAAATGGTCGTTAATAACATCCAGTGCAACTTGCCCGTTGCAAACTGGGCCTTTTATAAATGTTGAAATTATAAAATATGAATTATCCAATAGAAACTCATATCTCGATTTTGCAGGTATTTGATCAAATGCCAAAAAAGGATTTGCGCTAGTATCGATATCATAACTTGGCATATAGGCAGGTTCATTCCATTTAGAATCTAAAAATAAGGATTCATATCGCTTCATTTTTTCATCACTAAACTCATAAACCATATGTGTTTTGTCTACTATAGTAGAAGTTATTTCTCTTAATCGGTAATATACATTCTCACTTTCTGGTGCGTCAAATGGATATCTTGTAGCTATAATATCTATAGGTTGGTTTGCTGGAGTTCTTGAACGTACTAATTCATAAAACCTACTTTCGTCAGCAGGGAAATATATATGAGCAATATACAGATGCTCGTATATATAACGTGACATTACTTGGTTTTTTGTTGTCTTATTATTAAAAAAAGTTTCCCATTTTGCAATATTTGGGTCAATTGGTTTTGCCTCAACAACACTGTTTTTAGCACCCTGGCTCAGCCATGTCATCAATAAGGAGTATTCATCATCTTCTAATTCAGGAAATCCGTAAGGCATACCTTTATGTGGATTTTCTTCAAAAAATTTCAGCAACTCTTCTTCAGTTTCACTACATGTAAGATCATTCTCTGAGTCATAATAACCGTCACTTTTAGGTTTAACCCTTTTCTGATTTAGCATACGCATTGTCAACGAGCCATCTTCTGAAGCATTTGTGTCAGTTACTGAATAAAATTCCTTTTTTCGCCATTCCTCGGTAGTATTAGCATCAATAAATAAGCGAGTTGGGTCGTCGGCCTTGAGCCTTGTTGCATATACTAATTTCTTAGTGGCTCCTCTATCTAATCCTTCGTGCGAACTTAATTTTAATTGACATGGTGAGTTGTAACACGAATGGCAAACAACACATCTACTATCTAATATTGGTTTAATATCTCTTATATAGTCAATGTCTTTTATATCGCTTTTTGTATAAACAATGGCATTTGTGCCCTTACTTGGCTTCTTGGTTGTATTACAACCTATAAATGTCATAATAATTAAAATAAAAAACACTAACTTCTTCATATATATAAATTTAATAATACTAATTAAGCTTCAAAAACTGAATATTAAAACAATTGGAATTTTATTATTTCGGCGAAAGTACAATTTTATTTTAAATTGGTAATTGTATGGTTATGCGCTCAATGGTTTTTTTCATCCATCAGTATATTAATGTAAATAATTTTATATATTTGCCATAACTAATAATATTATCTGCTTGAGAACGTCATTTTACATAGAAAAACTTAAAGACGAGGTTGTGCAAACATTTGCTCCTCATACTATTAATATTGTTAGTTGCATAGTTTTATCAGAGGAGGTTTATGAAAGGACTAATAAGTTAATCTCGGCTTCTACCTTACAAAGAGTTTTTGAACTGATACCTACTACTCATGCTATTTCAACATCAAGTCTGAATATATTGTCAGATTATGTTGGGTGTAATAATTGGGACCACTTTAAAAAACAACAGGAGACTCCATATTTTAATATAAAAGATAAATATATTCCTGATGAAATGGCTATTACTCTTTTGGGTATTTGCCTTAAGAATCACGATTTCAAAACTGCATTAGAGTATTTAGATGTTGTAGCTCAATATGATGAAGGAAAATATTCCAATATGATTGGCCCAGTATTTAAAAGCGCACTTAGAACAGACAAAAAGGCAAGAAAAATCCTCATACCAGAGCTTACAAAAACTAGAAGCAGACGAAGCCTAACTGTGGAAAGATCCGTGGATATTGATTATCTAGATACATACTATCAAGATGTAATTACAGAAAGCAAGAAGAATATTGAGCATAATGATAAAAAGCTATATAATAGTGATTTAGCTTTTTATAACTCCGTGCTTTTTCTTCACTCAATAAATCATAATAGTAAAAAGAGTAGTATTAAATATGCTTATGAACTAATTAGCAAAATAAGACCTGAGGAGGCTAATGAGGATAATATTAAATATACATTTCCTATTATTAGGTATCATGCCACATATTTGATGTACCTACATCTTTCGAAACAGTTAAATGATAAGCAGCTTAACTCTGTGATTGAACAAGTAGAAGTAATTATCCTCAATGCGCAAAATGAAAATAATTTAATTTCCTTTGCTGTTAGTGAAATATTTAAGGCATTAGTCTTTTGTGGCAGGTATAATGATATTATTTTCCTTTATAATAAATATAAAAAGTTATCCCTCGCATTTGATAGCGACGATGAGTATTATCAGATTACAATGAGTATGGTGGA
>JAOZPM010000038.1:0-13242 GCA_029932765.1 Bacteroidales bacterium
TTATAACAAATTCATTCTTTCAGCATCTTGCCTTATAAATATAAATAGTAGAATGGTAAATGCCCATAATGAAGAGCCGCCATAGCTAAAGAATGGCAAGGGAATTCCTATGGTAGGCAGCAGCCCTAAAACCATTCCAACATTAATTGTAAAATGGAAAAACAATACTGAGGCTACGCCATATCCATAATATTTTGCAAAGCTAGATCGCTGTCTTTCGGCAACAAAAATAAGTCTTGAAAGTAATGCAACAAACAGTAAAACAACTCCTGCAGCTCCAATAAAACCCCACTCCTCGCCAACTGTACAGAAAATAAAATCTGTACTCTGCTCAGGTACAAAATCAAATTTTGTTTGAGTACCTTTCAGAAATCCTTTTCCAGTAAATTCTCCCGAGCCAATTGCAATTTTGGATTGATGTACATTATATCCAGCACCATAGGGGTCGTCTTTAAGCCCCAGCAATACTTCAATACGATCTTGCTGATGCGGCTGTAACTTATTAAAGCCCGCACCTACTGAGAATATAAATCCTGAGCTAATTATAAAAACAGCTAATAATCTCATTATAACAGAGAAGCCCTTTCTCATAAAATAATACAAGCCTGCAAGCAAGCTAAATATAACACCTGTAAGTATTATCTGCTCTTGTAGTGTATTAAGTACAAGTGCTAATATTGCTAATATGACCATAACAAAACCCACTCCGAACACACCTCCTGGCAAACCCATACGATACAAAACCAGGATAAAAGAAACATAAACCAATGCACTTCCTGTGTCGTTCTGAAGGACAATAAGTGCCGCCGGCAGAAACATTATTACTCCAGAAATGACTATTTGTTTTAGTTTAAGCTCCTTAATGCCACTCAGAAAGTGAGCAAGAGCAAGAGCTGTGGAATATTTCACAAATTCGGCAGGTTGTATTGCAATACTTCCAAACTGAAACCATGATTTAGAACCTGCCACTTCTTTACCAAAAAGCAAAACAGCAATAAGCGTAAGTATATGGAAGCCATATATTAAATACGAGAATTGGTTAAAAAATTTAGGGTCTATAATAAAAATCAATAGAATAAGAATAAATGAAGCTGCTATCCATAATAGTTGCTTTCCGTATCGTTGCGACATATCGATAATGCTACTATGATCTTGATTATATACTGCAGCATAAATATTTATCCAGCCAAATAAAACTAGCAGCAAATAAATACCTATTAGTATCCAATCCAAATTACCAAATGAAAAACCACTCTTTCGCATTATTTATGAATTAAATCACCGTTCAACATTCTTTTTTCTATCCACTTTTTGTTTTTACTAATCTTTCCTTTCAAATATTTTTCAATCATAAGCCCTGCAATTGGTGCTGCCCACGTACCACCATAACCAGAGTTTTCTACAAAAACTGCAATGGCAATCTTGGGATTATCCTTAGGTGCAAATGCAATAAAAACAGAGTGATTCTCGCCGTGAGGATTCTGTACAGTACCTGTTTTTCCACATACGGGGATACTATCAATTCTTGCCAAAGTAGCTGTGCCACTCTGGGTAACCTCCTCCATGCCATCAATTACAACATCAAAATATTTTCTATCAATCCCCACAAAATGCTGTTCGTGGAATTCCTGATTTTCATGAGCTTTATCGCCTAAATAGCTAACAATATGCGGAGTACGATAATAGCCTCTATTAGCAATCCAAGCCGCCTCATTTGCAAGCTGCAATGGCGTAGCAAGTATTTCGCCCTGCCCAATGGATAATGATATTGTAGTAATTGCATTCCAATGTCCCTTGCCATAGTATTTGTCATAATACTCAGGCTTAGGGATATTTCCACTGCGCTCGTATGGCAAATCAATACCGTATTTTATACCAAAACCCATACTATTTACATAGGATTTCCACTTTAAGTAGGCCTCATCGTAAGCCTTATATTTAGGATTATGAATTATACTTTTATATACATTACAATAATAAGCATTGCACGATATCTTTACCGATTCCTGTAATGCAATTTTAGGTGTATGCGGATGACATCCAACATGAAGTCCTCCCGAATAAAACCCATTATTACAAGTATAAACAGTCCTTGGCGTTAAAACGCCTTCTTGCTGTCCAATTAAAGCTTGTATTAGTTTAAAAGTTGAGCCCGGAGGATATGCCGAAGTCATTGCTCTGTTTAATAATGGCTTAAAAGTATCATTCACTAAAATGGTGTAATTATCGGAACGGATACTTCCTACCATCATATTAGGATTATAATATGGCGAACTAATCATGGAAATTATTTCTCCGGTAGCAGGCTCAATAGCAACCACAGCACCAATTTTATTAAGCATTAGCTCTTCGCCATACTCTTGTAATACAATATCAAGGCCTGTATATAAGTCTGTACCATTTACAGCTTCTACATCATAAATACCATTATGAAAAGCACCCTTGGTTCGGTTAAAAACATCAACCATTAATTTCTCAATACCTTTTTGCCCACGGAGCTTTTTCTCGTATGATTTCTCTATTCCACTTTTACCAATATAATCGCCCGAAGTATAGAAACTATCCTTTTTAATCTCTTTCCTATTTACCTCGCCAATATAACCTAGTAAATGTGCTGCACTATGGTGTGGGTACTTTCGTAAAGTACGTGCTTGCACATAGAATCCAGGGTATTGAAATAGCTTTTCTTGTAAATAAGCAGTCTCCGTTTTAGAAAGCTGTTTTTTAAATACACTAGCCTTTCTACGACTATATCTTCTGGTTTTTTTATACTTTTTCTTATACTCTAATGTATCAATCCCAATAGTAGAACAAAAATTTACCATTTTATTGTTATCAACCTGTCCCGGAATTATCATTAAATCAAAGACGGCTTCATTATAAACAATAAGTTTCCCATTTCTGTCGTATACAAGACCACGAGGAGGATAAATCATCACATCGCGTCTAGTATTGTTTTCTGCAGCCAGTACATATTTATTCTCCACAATTTGCAACTGTATAAGCCTGATAATAAATATAATACCCACAATAATAAAGAACCCGTACATTACGAATTTCCTATCACGGTATTTGTCTTGGCGCATTATCATATTAGGAAGAATAATTTGAATTATCTTACAAAAATATACTAAGATTTCATTAGTATAAAGCTCTTTATTATAAAATTATTAACATAAAGCCATTGCATAATTACAAGATCTTGGCTCCTACAAAAGCCTTAACACGAATAATGAAGTATAAAAACAAAAAAATCCTCATAAAAAGATATTTATGAGGATTTTGTTTTACTATATCTAATACTAATTATTCGATAATAAGTGAGCTAACAAAAGTTTTATTATTACTTACAACTTGCATTAGGTATGCGCCAGCAGGCAAGTCTGTAGCACTTATTGAAATATTGTTTATTCCTGTATTTACAGAGCTTGCTGTATTCCAAACAATTCTACCACTAAGATCATAAATACTAATCTCAACATTCATTGTTTTGTCGGCATCAATCTCTAAGTTAAAAGTACCATTACTAGGATTAGGATATACTTTTGCTGAATTTGCAAAGCCAGTTTCCATAATACCTACGTATCTATTTTGATCGTAACGATATTTAAAAGCTTGGTAATAAATATTTGCTAAATCTTGATTATCATAAAAAACAAGGGTATTTTCATCATTTTTATTATCAGCGCTATTGCTCCAATTATGACTACCTACCAATAATGTTGGAGAAGAAGAAGTTCCTTCATCAGCAACCATAAATTTATGATGCATAATACCTGCCGCCTCATCATCTTCTTGCAAATCGTCGCCCAATAAGGTACTTAATAAGCCCCATACTGTTTGCGAGCATTGACCTTCGCTATTTACAATAATTTGAGTTGCCACTGTTCTATCATTTACCGCATCTTCTATAGCATAAGCTATATCGCTACGAGTAATAAGCATTGTAGCTATACTCATATTATTATCAGCATTATCAATTGTTCTTATTATTTGAGTATTTGTTCCATCAGAAGGGCTAAAATAACATTCCACATCCTTGCCTCCAATAATAAACTTATGAGGAGTATTGTCTGCTTTATCAGGGCCAAATTTTCTATCAGCAACGCTAGGAGTAAGTCCGTCAGAGCCAAACATTTCGTTAAATTCTAGAGTATAAGCTATGGCAAGACTTTTATCTTGTACAATAATCACTGTATTTGGGTCAGTATTAACTTGCCCATCAGTCATATTAGTTCCACCAGTCCATACTAATGGCACATTATGATTTGTAGAGTGAGCATCAAAAATGATAAATTTATTATGCATAATACCATATTCCGATCCTGTTGGATTCGATATTTTCTTTATTTCTGAGCGCACATTCTGAATCCCAGAATTTGCTGCGCTACCATCAAATATCATTCTCACATCCACACCTCTATCATAAGCATTATTAAGAGCTGAAGAAATACTTGAGATACCTGTTTCTGTAAAATTATACATTGTAAAATCAATAGACTCTGTTGCTCTATTAATATAAGCAATAAGAGTATCATCAATAGCATTAGGCAAAGTGATAGCTAATGGGCCACTAGCAACGCTATGGTCTGCTGGGGTATTAAAATATGCTATAACATCACCAGAAGAATTACTTTGAGAAACAAATACTTTTATAGGAGAGAATGCTGTATCATTTCCCGAAACACTAAAAGTACGAATATATACAATTTCAGAAGCTGACAAAGTGGTAATATCAACAGAGTGAAGGGTGTCTGTTCCTGTAGAAGGCACAAATGTACCTAAAGCCTCTGTACTACCATATTCTGCTTCACTAGTACCACTTATATTTGTTTGCCACTTTACTGTAAGTCCAGTTGTAGAAATACTAAACTCCTCCAAAGGTTTTGTAATCCATATTGATGTAGTCATAAAAATATCATTACCATCACGACATAATAACTGAAAGCCATCATTGGGGCTAGTATATGAGTATTGAGTTGCTATTCCAGTAAGATTAACAAGCCCTGAAGGAATAGTCTGACCTATTAATGGATGATTAGAGCGAACATACATTTTAGATGTTTCGCCATTTGCAGTAAAATTATAACTAGAATTACTTGCAAATAAACCTCCAGGAGTAGTTGTAAAAACTGCATCATTTATCTTAACTAATTGTCCTTCCACAGAATTATCAATCTGAGCAGGAGTTATCACTACTGGTGCAGGCATTATATTATTACTATTTAACACAGTATAAGAAGTAACCGGATCTATTTCCATTAATTGGTTATAATCTTTTATTGTCCCTGTAACTTCTACAGAATCGCCTCTATCAGTTGTCACCATTGAACTACTATATGCAGCTATGCCACCCGTTGCATCTTGGAAATAGCGAATACCACCAAGCTCATTGCCGTTAGTAATAATTCCTTTTACTGTTACTGTTGCTCCAATACCCAAGGTACGAGCGGAGTCTATACTTATTACCTGCGCAAAAGTAAAACTTGACGCAAAAAGTATGATAATTAAAATTAATTGTTGTTTCATATTATTGTATATTTATATTTACTTTATTAATAAATTTTATTCATCTTCCAAATCTCTATATAATCTATTTAAACTATGTTTCCTTATGTTCCTACTGTGCCTTATGTGGTTTATTAGAATTTAATTGTCAAAGAAGTCATAAATCTCCTACCCATACCAAAAAATACTGTTGCAGAGCGTGCACTTGAATCATTCCATGTTTGATCGCCATAAGTATCGTTATTTTGAGCATCAGAAATATATGTTGCATCCAAAGCATTAAGAACTGCTATACGAATATCTATTTTAACCTTCTTCACTTTAAAGCCATAACCTGCAAATATATCCACTAAATAATAATTAGGAATCATCCAGCTCTGCTTAGGAGTACCATCATCATTAAAAGCATTTACATTACTAGGGTCATTAGGATTTAATGCTATAGGATCAAATTGCGAATAATTATTTGCAAAATAAGTAATAGCTCCTTTAAGATAAGTTCCCTTAACAGCCTTCCAAGGCAATTGCCAACGTATACTTTCTCGTAGCTGAGTTTGTGCTGCGTCTCCAACTTTAAGCCCCTCTGCTACATAATATGTTTTACCTACTACAGCACCTGTATTTTCGTCTGTTATTTCTGCCGAATCGGTAGATAACCAACGCCAATTACCAAGAGAAACAACGGTTTCTGACAATAAATTTTCAGTAATCCTATAACCAAACTCAGCCTCTACACCAAGGTGAAGTGCATCCATTCCGTTAATATTAACACTAAAAGTATTATCATCAGCATCTCTAAAAGTAAATGGTCTATCAGCAGGTTTATTTTGCCAATAAGTTGCATAAGTATTAAAATTAAAAGTGATTTTCTTATTATAATAACTATAACCACCTTCAATGGCCATTACATGTTCATTCTTTATTTCCTTATATTTTCTATTATTATTATCATAAACATTTTGGAAACGAGGAGCTTTATTCAAATATCCAACATTAGCAAATACATTTTGAGTTTCTGTTAGATTATAGTTTGCTCCAAGTTTTAATGTATAACCAGGGATATATGTCCAATCTGTTTGCGAAGTTTGAGCCTCTGGGCTATCAATATCATAATCTTTACCATTAATGGTAACCACATCTTTTTTAGCAAAGTACCCACCATTAATTGCGTCAAACTTTCGTTCGTAACCAACCTGTTGAGCATATAATACACCATCGATTACCAAATCTTTCTTTTTAAAATAATCAACTCGTTTATAACCTGTATAGGCAAATGTAATATTTCCAAATACTGTTAGGTTGCCGGCATTATATTTAGCCTGACCAAATAAGCCACCCCAACGTACTAAACCATCATTATGGTAAAGAATTTTATCTCCTTCTCCCTTCAGCCAATTTGGATTTGTTTTATCATTAATTCCATATTTACCATCATAATCTTTATAGTCTTTGGCTCCCAACATATCATGAGCAACACGGTAGTGTTCCCCTTTATACGCCTTCACATCTATACCTCCAGAAACACTGAAGTTTTTATTGAATTTATGATCAATTGTAGAAAGAAAACCTACCCACATATGATTATTCATCGAAGCTCTAAGTACATCAATAGTGCCTTCTACATTAGGGTCGTTTGCCCCCTTTACGTTTGCATCATATATAGTTTGAAAATCGATAGTGCCATCAGCCATTGGATTTATCGAATGAGTAAGCCCTGTTCCGCCACCATCGCCCATCGAAAGGTATAATATATTCGACATATATGTCTTTCTACTTATATTCCAATAATCGCGCAAGCTAAACATTGGCTTAAAATAAAAATTCTCTTTCTCATTAATTGTATTTCGAGAATTTTCCCCATCACGTTGTATATAACCCCAATGTGAATTATATCTTAAACCCATATTTGTAGGCACTCCTGTAATATAATCAGTTGCAGGATCCATACCAATCTTATCAGCATAATCTGTATCATACATCGTAATTGGTTTTTTGTATGAGCGCTGTCCATGCTCTTGAGGCGCTCCCATTGCAGAGAAGCTAATTAAGTGATCACCAAGTTTTTTATCAACTTTAAGATATAAAAATCCACCTCTAGTCCATGTTTGATCTACCCAACCATCTCCTTGTTTGTATGAGCCTGCAAATGTAACTCCCCAGCCACCTTTCATTCTACCAGTTGTAATACCTATAGAGGTACGCATAAAACCATCGTTACCAATTTCTTGCTTAATTTTCATTCCTTTTTTAGACTCAATACCTTTGGTAATAATATTCATAGTACCACCAACAGAAGGTAGTGCCAGTTTAGAAGCTCCCAAACCCCTTTGTACCTGTATGGAACGAGTTACCATATCTAAGCCAAACCAATTTGACCAATAAACCCAACCATTTTCCATATCATTAACAGGAATTCCATCAAGCATAACAGCAATATTTCTTTGGTTAAAACCACGGATATTAATCCTTGCATCACCATCGCCACCACCTTGCTGGGTAGCATATACTCCCGGCGTTGAATTTAGCACCATTGGAATATCTTGAGAGGCAAGTTCCTCATCAAGCTTAGCAGGTTTTATTGTAGAAAATGCTACTGGAGTTTCTCTTGATTTTGCAACATCGGCTACAATCTCCACTTCTTTCAAAGTAGTATTCTCTAATTTTACTTTAAGAAAAATCTCATCTTTATTAAGCTTTACAGCCTGCACAAACTGATCGTAACCTACATACGAAAATGTAAGTTCATAATCGCCATAAGGCAGATTAAACTCAAACTCTCCATTTACATCCGATATAGCTCCCTTTCCTGGGGCGTACATTATATTAACACCAATTATGGTTTCACCAGTCATATCATCTACAACAACACCTTTTATTGTACCATTTTGGCCAAAAGAAAATATGCTTGCCGACAAAAATGACAATAACAATAGTAAATTTCTATACATAAATAAGATTTTAAAGAGAATTAATGATTTTAGCTAAAAAAACCCTCACTAAGGAGGGCTTTGATATTCATTTAACTATAATTACTAGTTAATTATAACTTTCTTTGTTGTAGATGTATTATCATTAAAATACACATTAACAAAGTAAATACCGTTATCTAAGTTATTAGTTTCAATTCTAATATCACCACGCTGAACGGGATTTTCTTTAGTAATCACTACTTCGCCAATAACATTAATAACCTCAACAGATTTGATAATCTCAGTACCTTTTACCATAAAGAAACCTGTAGAGCTTGGATTAGGATAAAAGAAACAATCATTCTTCTTTATTACTTCCTCTACACCAGTAGTTTGGCAAGAACAAACGTGCCATTGTAGGTGATCAAAAGTCATATTTGGAAGAGAATCCCAATCTGTAAGTGCAAAAAAGAATGGAGGATTTACTGTTAAACCACCTTGGATAGACTCTCTACGCTTTAATGTTTGGCGTTTAGTTAACCAGTTACCACCAGCAACACTTGTATATCCATTTTCAGCATCATCAGTCCAAGCAATACCTGGGTCTTCGCCAATTTTCCCGAAAATATCAATATATGTACCATCAAGTTTCTCAAGAGTTACAGCATCGTTTCCATTAAAATAGAACATCTTATTTTGAGAATAAACTGGGCAAACAAAAGTGTCTGCTAATGCTTGTAATGCTGGATCCACCATAGTATCATAACCTGTACCTGCAGCATCACGCTTATCAACTACAATTACCCAAACATCAGCTGACTCAATCATATGATTTCCATCAAATGTTAATACATAAGGGCTAGTTCCTCCGTTACTATAACGAACTAATTGATAATCTGCCATACTTATTGGTGCAGCAGTTGGATTATAAATCTCTAGTGCGCGGTTATTTCCAAAACCATGTACGTATTCTGAAATAAATAATTCTGTACATTGTCCAAATGATAAAGCACTAACTATAAGCGCAAAAGATAAAAGTAATGTTTTTTTCATAATCAATAATTATTAAGTTATGTGAGAATTTATAATAAATAATCTCACTAGATAAATTTCTATTATAAAGCAAAAAATAAATATTTTAAACCATATAACCTCAAAATAATGAGGACTACAAATTTAGATATTTTTTTAATAGAATTCATAACTAAACTATAATTAAATGTTAATTTATTAAATATTTTTTAAGCCTTGTAAAACACAAAATAACACAATAAAAAAGCGTTTCCCAAAAGAGAAACGCTTTCAACTTAATGTATTAGCAATTAGTGTATGATTTATAGTAAATAAATTCTTTATGCTGGCAATAATGCCGTTATTATTATTATCAATAAAACTGTACTAATTAAAAACAACTCTTTCCATATAAAATCAATAGCCCTTTTCATATTTATAAATTTTAACTGTGATTAATAGTGTATTTATTTTGATACAAAGAAAACAATAAATATTGTAAAAAGAAATAGGGGAATTACCTGTTTTTATGATAATACCTGTTTAAAACCAAAACTGCCTACAATATGCTATGTTTACAGTATTTTGATTATCAAAATAATTAATAATGAACTAGATGAATAACAAAATGCTAGAATTGCAATAAGAATGAAAATTTAAAAGTAATTTTTTTGATGAAGCATAGCTAAACCTACTAATATATTGAGTATATAGCCATTAGTCGGATACGGAACTAAATTTTACTCTTATCAATAGTGACCCAAACAATAATATAAGCTATATTTGCATTACTCAATTCTAGAGTAGAAAATAATTAAACCACTAATTGGGTTAAAAATAAAAACTATGAAAAAAGTAATTATCACACTAATGCTCGGGATAACAATAAGCTTAGGTAGTATTGCGCAAGATAATAAGCATAATATAGGGGCTTATATGGGAGGTGGATTAAGTAGTACATATTCTTTTTTTTCGAATAGTATTGGTTATGATTTTGGCTTATCATATACTTATAAATTAAACAAAACATTTGCCATTATCACAGGTTTGGATTATGATATACGAAGCTCATATATAGTTTCAGATATAAAAAATACCGCCGGTGACATTGTGGACTATGAATTTAAGCATAGTTTTGGATTTCTCAACGTTCCACTAATGCTAAATACAAGTTTTGGAAACAAAGTTAAGTACTTTGTAAATACAGGAGTATCTCTTGGTTATTTAGTAAGATATAAGCAAACAGTTGATATTGGAGGGGAAATATTTGTGGATCGTGATAAAGAATTCTGGAATAGATTTGGAATAGACTTAAATATTGGAATTGGAGTACAGTTTCCTTTATCCGATAAGGTTGATTTATCGGTAGAAGCAAGATATAAACAAGGCCTAAATGAATTAAGAAGACAACCTGCTTTTGAAAATGAAAAACAAACTAGCTTTAATGCCCTAATAATACTGGGTTTAAACTATAAGCTGTAGATTATTGCCTTTTAATGTAATAGGTCTTTATGTGTTTTAACAAATGTAAAAGGTTATCAGTAAGTCAGTAATCCGTAATATTCATTATTGTTACAGATTACTGTTTATACCTTTAAACTAACACACACCTTTCAAATAAAAAAAGTGCAAACCATGAATAAACACAATCTGCACTTTATATTAATGTCTTTAAATATTTAACTTATAATCCCCTAATTATTAAAGAGTTTCTAAAATGTAATCGGTAATCAGTGGGTCAGTAATCTGTAATATTAATTATTGTTACAGATTACCAATCACCGATTACTGTTTACTATTTACGGGCATAATTTGATAATAAATAAATTAAAACCAAAATTTCAAATAACTAATATTCTATTTCATAATAAATTTCTCAATAGCTTTAACTGCATTATAACCATCAGCAATTGCACTAATAGCATCAGCAACACGATTTACTGCATCACCTCCAGCAAAAATCTTTGGATCAGTTGTTTGCATATCGTCATTCACTACCATTCTACCACGCTCAATTTCTACATTATTACGATACTCTTCTGGGAAGAAACTATAATCAGCTTCCTGACCAATAGCACCAATAACAGTAGAACATTCCATAATAGCTTCGCTACCCTCAATAGGCACAGGACGAGGACGACCACCTTTACCATCAGAAACCATTTCAGCTTTCAGATATTTAATACCTGTAACTTTATTGTTCTCATCGCTTAGGATTTCAACAGGAATAGTTTGAGGCATAATTTCAACATTTTCATGTCCTGCTCCTTCAATCTCTTCCCAATCAGCTGGCATATCTTCAACTCTACGACGATACATAATCGTAACATCAGCACCTAATCGTTTAGAAACACGAGCACCATCAATGGCAACATTACCACCACCAATAACAATTACTTTATTTCCTACATCAGGAGTACTTCCATTATTTACATCAAAAAGAAGACTTACTGCAGGAATAACTCCTTTAGCATCTTCACCTTCGATACCAATATCGTATGGCACTTGGAATCCAACACCTACAAATATAGCGTCACTTTCTTTATAAATTTTATCGAAAGAAATATCTTTACCAACATGGGTGTTAAATTCTATTTTAACACCAATATTCTTCATATAATCAATCTGCTTATTCAAGCTATCCATTGGCAAACGATATTTTGGAATACCGTACATTACCATTCCACCTGCATAAGAGTGCGATTCGTAAATGGTAACATCAAAACCTTTAAGAGCAAGATAATATGCTGCTGTTAATCCCGAAGGACCAGCACCAATAATACCAACTTTTTTACCATTTGGCGGCAATATTTCAGGGCTTACAATCTCTTGTAAAGCTTCAGCATTTTCGGCACGGCCAACAGCATATTCTTTCAACCAACGGATTGCAACAGCTTCTCCTCTAACCTCAAGAGCACATACGTCTTCACAGCGGCGAGTACAAACCTTACCACACATTTCACCCAGTGGGTTATTATCATAAATAATACGGATAGCGTCCTCATCTTCACCCTGAGCAATGGCATTAATATACTCAGGAATATGCATATGATCAGGGCAAACCTCTGTACAAAGGCTACAAGAAATACAACGAGAAGCCTCCTCACGGGCTGCTTCCTCAGTATAATATAGCATTGTTTCGGCAAATGACTTCACTCGCTCAGTACCATCCATTTCTGGCATTGGCACTCTGTTAAACATTGATAATGAATTCTTAATATCACTCTGGAATGACAAATTATCCTTTGCTTCAGGATTATCTACTCCTGGTGTCCATAGAAATTTATTAGCATCGGGAGTAACGTATATATAATCTTTGGTAAGGCTTAATGATCCTGTTGGACAAACCTCAACACAAAGAGCACACCAGCAGCAACGACCATTATCAACTCTCGGTCTTAATCCACTATCGCCCTCTTTTCCTTCTATTTGAGTTAAGTTTATCATATCAATAGCCTCATTCATACAGATTGTAGAACAGTTTCCACAACCAATACAATCTTCTAGGTTATTAAAATGTAATCCTCTATAGCGGTCAGCGGTTTTTTTCTCTTGCGTAGGATAAGTAACAGTGTGAGGAGCTTTTCCAAACTGTTTCAGAGCCGTAAAGGGAGTTATTAAACCTTTAATGTCAAAAAATGCCATAATTTTTTGTTTTTATTGTTAAAGCTTGCCACAATATTACAATCTCATCGCTGTATGCTAGATTAAAAACAGTCATTTACTAAAGTAAACTCCTTGATTTTTAATCTATCATCCATCTTGATATTGTCCTCTTCTGACTAAGCTATATTATTCTATTCTATAATTATTA
>JAOZPM010000038.1:13342-23173 GCA_029932765.1 Bacteroidales bacterium
TCAGGAGGACAAGTTCCCAAACTATTCATAATAAATGAAACGTCAGAAATATTTGCTCCCTTAAGAACTTCCTCTAAAAGAGTAACACCATGCACATAAGCAGGGCCTTTTACGTGAACACGACGAGGCTTATTTCCACCATCGCTAACCACATAGTAACCAAATTCACCACGAGCAGATTCAGCTTTAACATAAGCATCACCTGCAGGGATAGTCCATTTCATAGGATTTGGAATTTTATTATAAACCTCACCGGCAGGCATCTTATCAATTATTTGGCGAACCATATTAATCGACTGTTGAAATTCTTCTCTTCTAACAAGAGAGCGAGCCCAAACATCAGAACCTTTTTGAGTAGGTACAACAAAATCTAGTTTATCATAAATTAAATATGGATCGTCAATTCTAACATCAGATTTAAATCCAGCAGCACGTAATGGAGGGCCTACAACTCCCCACTCAATAGCTTTTGCTGGGTCTATCCAGCCAATACCTTTAGCACGCTTTTGAAAAATAGTATTCTCAAACATTAATTGGTCATATTTTACCAATTGCTTCTCTAGGTAATCCATTGTTTGCAATACTCTTCCCGTAAAACCCTCTGGTAAATCTCTACGAACTCCACCTGGCCAAATATACATATGGTAAACACGACCACCCGTAAGCTCTTCGAAAAGATCTAGGATATAATCACGATCACCAACAGACCATTGTGGCATAGTATATAATCCTGCAGAGCCATTCTGACCACCAAACCAAAGTAAGTAACTTGCCAAACGGCTAAGCTCCATTACCAAAGTACGAATCCATTCTGCTCTTTCAGGAACTTCACGACCTTCAATTTCCTCAACAGCTCTTGCATAATTAAGTTCATTTGGATCTGGTTCGGGAACACAAATACGACATACAATAGTAAAACTTTGTAGCCAATTTCTTCGTTCCATTAATTTTTCGAACCCACGATGCAAATAACCAACATGTGTTTCTGCCTTTACTATTGTATCACCTTCAACTTTTAGTTTAACCATCATATTTCCAGTAATTCCTGGATGCTGAGGGCCTAAATATAGTGTTGTAGCTTTTTCTCTCATCATATACTAATTTATATGCTATTAAGCTAGTTTTTAATCTCTTGAATATTTCTTTGCCAACTCTGGAATTTCTTCTCCACTACGAGTAGCAATTACTTCTCTTACATCCTTAGCACCATCTCTGCCTGGGCGTTCAAAGAATACATCTTTAATATACTCCGCAGTATCAAAATCGCGTCGCATTGGTGGCATTTCATCCCAGTCCTCAAGTACAAATTCCTCTCTACCTACTAGTCCAGTAAACTGAATACCATACATCTCTCGAATCTCTCTTTGGTATGTATTAAGCTGTCCCCATATCATATCAACATTCTCAATAACAGGATTCTCTCTATTAATCAATGTTTTTACTAATAATTGAACCTTCAATTCTGGAGACCAAAGGATATATACTAATTCGAAATGTTCATCTTCAAGCCAATCGACACACGACATATGCGACATATGCGTAAAAGTAAGTTGGTCTTTTACATAAGAAAGTACAGAAGGGATAAGCTTCTTTTCTACAGAAACCTCTACTCTTCTTTCCCTCTTAACTTTACCGGTCAAATTCTGGAAAGTTCCAGATAATTGATCAACAATTTTTTGTTCCTTAATGTGTTTATCTTCAGTCATTGTATTTGCAATTAAAAATAATAAAATTTAAAAATAGAACTACCAATTATAATCAGGCATATTCCAATTTTTAATGACTTTCTTTTGATTAGCACGATACCAATCTATATTCTCTTTGTATTTGGTCGCACCATTTGCTTTACCATCTTTTATAAGGCCTTGTAATTCTATAAAACCTTCGATAACAGCTTCAGGACGAGGCATACATCCGTTAATATATACATCAACAGGAATATACTTATCAAGTAATTTAATGGTATTATAAGAATCCCAATACATACCACCATTGATAGTACAACTACCAAAGCCGATAACATATTTAGGGTCTTGCATTTGCTCATAAGCTCTAATAACTCTTTTAAGAGTTTTTGTTGCTAAGTATCCAGTTACAAGAAGCACATCTGCTTGTCGAGGTGTAGCCATTCCTCTAATTCCAAATCGTTCGGCATCGTAACGAGAAGTCATTGTTGGAGGTATTTCAATTGCACCACAACCAGTACCATAAGCTAAAACAAATAGCGAATGTTTACGAGCAGCATTTTGAATTATATCTACTATTTTTTGCGATTTTTTATCGTTTGGCATTTTATTTTTCTTTTAAAAATAATTATCGAATAAATACGACATATAAAACTCCAAGAACACCTATAGCTGTAGGCCATCCCCAGAAATATCTAATTGATTGCTCAGTACGGTATCTAGGACTAACAATGCCATAGAGTACAGGAACCATATATAATAAGAAGGTTTTTACTAATAACATTACTAAGTTAGAAGCTCCTCCCATAAAAATATCGACGAATAATACTAATTTCACAAAAGCCATTATTGAGCCCGAAGTCATCATAAGAGCAAGATACTTACCTCCAAATTCGGAAGCAGGACCTGAGGCAAGCTCAGCAGGAGCAAAAGGCACATCAAAAGGAGCATAATGAAACATACCAAGCATTGCTAGTATACCAGCAATAAATGCTAATGGTGATTCAAACATCATCCATGTATCATTTGCATTCTGATAATCTATTAATCCTGTAATCGATGTAGTTTCTGCTTGCATCATTATAGCAACTAGAGCCAATACCCAAGGAATTTCGTAGCCTACCATTTGAGATAAACCTCTCGAAACACCAATTGCAGAATGTGGGTTACCAGTTTGTCCAGCACCTAATGCCATTCCCAAAGAACCAAAAACCATCATATAAAGAAGGAAAATAAGGTCGCCTTTGAAATTTAAGTTTTCAAACCACATCATATCACCCTGTCCATTAAGAATAGGTATAAACATAAGACTAGTTACAGAAGCTGTAATAGCGAATGCAGGTCCTAAATGCTGCATCCAACCGTGGTTTATGGCAGTTGTTTTGCTGTATAATTTTACAATATCAAAGAAATTTTGATAAAAAGGAGGTCCTACTCTATTTTGAATTCTAGCGGTAACCTTGCGAACAAGACCACCATAAAATACTCCTACTACAAACGCAAGAGTTATTGTTGCTAAAAATCCTAATATAGAAATCCAAATACTATTGTCCATATTGATTGTTATTAAAATGTATGTCTATTATAAAAATATCTGTTCTGAGAAAAGTATTAATATTACTAGGAATATTATTACATATAAAGCATAAGTTTGACCATTACCAGTATAAATACGTCTTACAAACTCGAATAATGATTCTAGTCCGTTGCCAAATTTATTATAGTAAAAATCCATCTTACGACGCATAGCTGGTTCAATAGCTCTCTCAAATGGTTTGTAAAAATCTACTGCATAAGTAAGATTTTCATTCTCTGTTGGAATTTCACCACCAGTATGAATATCTTTTGTTGTTACGTATCGTGTTTTCTTTCTGTTTTTAAGACCTAAGAAAATAAATGCTATACCAAATATTGTAATAATAGAATTAACAATTGATAAAGTATCAACTTGATCTCCCCATTGGTTGCTAAGAACAGTCATGCTCCAATCTACTTGTCCCATTCCAAGGAATTCCATAGAGTTTGCTATAGGCTCAAATAAATAACCTGGGAACATTCCGAAGAAGAATAATGACGCTGCCAATATCATCATTGGAATAACCATAGTTGCTGGTGCTTCTTTCACATTCTCAAATTCTTTTTCCTCTTGACCTAAGAATATGCCAAATAGGAATCTATAACTATATAAGAACGCAGCTGTTGAGCTTAAGAAAGTCATAACGATAAGAAAATAATGATCTGAAGTTATTAATGACTCATAAAGCATCCATTTGCCAATAAAACCACCTAGTGGAGGAATACCTGCAAGGGCGATAATACTCATTAATGCAGCAACAAAAGTCCATGGCATCTTACGAATTAAAGCACCAAGCTTGGTCATATCAGTAGTTCCTGTTTGGCGCTCCACAGCACCAACCACCATAAATAAAGTACCTTTAAATATAGCATGCATTACAGCCATAAATATAGCTGCCATAACCGATAGCTTTGTACCTATTGCCAATCCAACTACAATATATCCAAGCTGAGCCACTGAAGAGTATGCTAATAATCTTTTTGCATCGGTTTGAATAACTGCATAAAATGTAGCCATAACACCAGTAATAGCGCCAAGCCAAGCCAATATTTCAGTATAAACAATTATATTACTATTGGTAGATTTTGCAAAAACTGATATTAAAACTATCCCTAGTCCAAATACACCCATCTTAGATAATAAACCTGAGAATATTGCCGTAAAAGACATTGGCGAATCAGAATAAGCTCTAGGAGCCCAAACGTGAAGTGGCATAACTGCAGCTTTTACAGAAAATGCTATCAAAAATAGTATTCCCAATAATGATTGCATACCCATATCAAGGCCTGCAAAAGAACTTATTAAGTCCGAAATTAAGAAACTATTAATTTGACTATTGGTAATAACAAGAGCCATAAGCATTGCGTAACCACCAACAGCACTAAAAATCATATATTTAGTACCAATCTTACCTTCTTCAATTCCATTATAAACAATAATAAGGAAAGAAGACCAAGTCATTATTTCCCAGAAGATAAAGAATGAAATCCAATCGTTGGAAAATAAAATACCCATCATAGCCATTACAACAAGGGTAAAGTTAGAATTGAAATATCCTAAGCGATCTTTACCTTTCATATAAGCTATATTATAAAGAGAAACCAAAGCGGAAACTCCCATAACCATAGCTCCAAATAGCCATGAATAAGCATTTAAGCCAAATTCAAGGGTAAAATTTCGAATATTTACTTCTACGATATCTGTACTAGAAGTCATAGTGAAGAAAACCGCTGTAGCAGAACTAATGGCCAGAAAGCTAACAATACTGCTCAACATAGGAGTTATGCGTTTTGCCAAATAAGCTAAAACTGCACCTCCCAATAAAATAAGAATTATTAATAATAAACTGTTCATAGGTTCTATTGTATAATGTTTTCAACTGGGGTTATCTCATTAACTGCTCCTAATACATTCTTTATATACGTATCGGTATCCAAAATGGCAGAAGCCGCATTATCGATATATCCTGTAATAATATCAGGATAAATACCAACTACTAATATTGCAATAGCAAGAATAGACATAGCAATAACACCACCAACAGTAGGCTTTTGCATAATACTACCCTCGGCAGCTTTTCCAAAATATAATCTACCAACTACTCTGAAATAATAAACTATTTCGATAATACTTACAGCAAGAATAAGAGCTATAAGACCATAAAGAGCACTATCGGCAGCTGCAAGGAGTATATATAATTTGCTCCAGAAACCAGCAAAAGGAGGAAGACCAACTATTGCTAAAGCACCAAGAGAAAAGAATAAGGATATTAATGGCATTTTCATACCGTATCCCGAAAGGTATTTAATTTCTTTATTAGGAGTATTATAAACTAGGTAACTTCCCGACATGAATAATAAGCCTTTAATAATAGCGTGATTAAACATAAGGAATATGGCACCAAATACAGCTTCATGAGTTCCTATTCCGAAAGCAATAAGAACAAATCCCATTTGGCCAATACTCGAATAAGCAAGCATCCGTTTTAATGAAGTTTGGCGAAGAGCCGTAACCTCAGCCACCACAAGAGTAATTCCTCCCATAACAACTAGGAAAGAGCCAGTACCATCTAAATCGAAAAGAGTATAAACAATACGAACTAAGCCATAAACGCCAGCCTTAACAACTAAAGCTGCAAAAGCAACTCCAACAGGGCTAGGAGCCTGCGAATACGCATCCGGAGCCCAACCATTTAATGGGAACATCTCGGCTTCAATACCTATACCTACAAGGAAAAGTATTAATATACTTACTTTCATTGGAGTAGGAACATCATGCATACGAACAGCAATTTCTGCCATATTTAGAGTTCCAACCTGAGAGTATAATAAAACTATACCCAATAGAATAAGAGTAGAGGAAAAAGCACCTATCAGCAAATACTTAAAAGCAGCTTCGGCACCGTTTCTATCGCGGTAGAAAGCTGTAAGAGCATATGATGAAAGAGCAATAATTTCCATAAATACAAAGAAGTTGAAAATATCACCTGTAAGCACAAGCCCTACAGAACCCGTGGTAAGCATCATCTGAAGAATAAAATATTTCAGAGCTGGCTGATTATCCACTTGTTTAAACTTAAAGCTATAAAGCCAAATAAGGAATGACATTGCAATCATAAGAGTAGCAAGGAATCCTGTGAAAGGAGTATAAACAAGGTTTATTCCCCATGGAGCACTCCAACCAGCAAGCACTTCGATAATAGTACCCTCGGTTGCAACTCTATTCATAAGTACCACAGAAACATATCCGAGGTATGTGAGAACTATTCCAGGAATAATTCTTAGAAGATTCTTATTAACTTTTGCCAATATAGGCATAAGAAAAGCGGCCAATAACGGCACTGCGATAAAATGTACAGGACTTACTACCATTTTAATGTCTTTATTTGGTCAATACGAGCAGTTTGATGATGACGGTATAAGCGAATAACTAATGAAAGGGCTACAGCTGTAACACCAAAGCCGATAACAATGGCAGTAAGAACAAGTGCTTGAGGCACTGGGTCTACCATTTTTACGCCTTCATTAACTAGGCTTATTCCTTTTTCAGAAAAAATAGGCGATGTACCATTATTGATATATCCTATTGCTATAAAAAGAAGATGAATACCTGCATCTATAATTGAAAGACCTATCACAATTTTGATAAGGTGCTTTTTTATAAGTACAGCATACAATCCTATAAGGATTAGGCCAACTGCAGCGCCAAATACTGCTATACTTAATAATTGGTTAATATCTATATTTTCCATATTTCTTAATTTTCTTTAATACTTAATAATGTATCTAGAACCCCTGCTAATTCGGCAGCAACCTTAAAACCAACAGCCACATAAATTATTGGAATAATACCCCCAGAAAATAGGTCGTTAAGTGTGCCTACTGGCATAAAATTTTCAAGGAATGTTGTTCCTACAATTAGACCACCAATACCAACACCTACAAATGTAATTCCCGCAAGAGACTCTACCCATGTAAGGACAGTGTGATTCATATGGAAATCTTTATACGACATCATCATAAGCAGAAATCCTGTGGCAATAATTGCCCCTCCTTGAAAACCTCCACCAGGAGTAAGGTGCCCGTGAATAAATACATAAGCACCAAGCACAAGAATTGCTGGGTAAATAAGCTTAGCTCCAGCTTGTAATAATTGAGAACTAGGTTTAGAAATTGTTTCTGAATGTTCGCCTTCTTTTCTACGACGATAAAGGATACTTCCTATACCTGTGGCAGCTAAGAAAAGTACTGAAACTTCTCCAAGAGTATCAAAGCCTCTATAGTTTACTACAATTGCAGTAATAACATTAGCAACAGAAAGCTCGCTAGGAGTTTTGCTTAAATAATATGCTCCAACAGTAGTTGGGTTTTCGATACTGCCCATTCTATCAGTGCCAAATTCTATTTGAGAAAGAGGTACATATAGTGAGTATCCCACTACTACCAATAATAAAAGTACTAATACTTTCTTCATAATGATTTCTTTTAAATTTTGGCCTTAATTTTTTTATCTATCTCAGCAGCTTGCGATTCTTCAGTTATTCTAACCTCATCTTCTCTTCTACTAGTATTACGAATTGTAATTACAAAAATTATTGTCGTAAGAGCAATACCAATTGCGGCTTCGGTAAGCGCAACATCTGGCGCTTGTAATAGAAAAAACATAACAGAAAGAATAAGGCTAATAATACCTGTAGCTATAGTTGCAAATAGCAAATCCTTTTGCATAACTGCATAAACTGCAACAGCAAGCAAAATAACTGCCAAAATGATTATTGCGATTGTGAATAATACCATATCTTAATCCTCCTTTTTTTGGTGAAACTCTTTATCATAAGCATCCATCTTCTTTTTCATAAAAGGAGTAAGGCTCGCTCTATAAGCACCACGTGCAAGAGCATGTGAGCTTAGAGGATTTGCAATTGCAATAAAGATTACGATTATTAATGATTTAAAGAACCACTCTGGCTCTATGAGACCTACGCCCATAATAACGCTCATTGCGCCCATGGTAGAGGCCTTTGTTCCTGCCTGAAGTCTATTATAAACATCGGGCATGCGATAAATTCCCAATGCACCAAGGAAAAGAAATATTCCTCCAATAAGCACAAAGGCAAGACCTATATATTCTAATATTTCCATCATAGTGCGCCCTCCAAATATCTTGCAATTACAATAACTCCAATAAAGCCAAGAACCGCATAAATTAATGCTACATCAATATAGATGTATCTGTCGAAAACTAAGGCCAAAAGGGCAAAAGCCGCAGTGGCAATAATACTCATGGTATCTAAAGCCACAACACGATCAGCAGAGCTAGGCCCTTTCACAAATCGTACTAAGCTTAGGATTACTGCTAGTATTATTAAACTAAATGTGATGTAAAAAACTATATTCATAGCTATTCTTTTATTTAAATATTTTAAGTAAAATATCTTCGAATTGTTTTGCAATTGCCGTATGAGCCTCTATGGGATCTTCGGTAGTAACATCTATCCAGTGGATATAATATGTACTGCCTACCATATCCACACTAAGAGTACCTGGTGTAAGAGTTATGGTATTTGCCAAAACCATTTTTGCAAATTCGTTGCTTAGCTTTGTTTCTATTTGTACAATACCTGGGTTAATAGGTAAAGAAGGAGAAAGCACTCGCTTAGCAACATCAATATTTGATTTAATAAGGGCAACTGTAAATACTCCAATATATTTAGCAATATAAAAGAGTTTGTTGGGAAGAAAGATATCTAAACCACAACAATTAAGATATTTTGCAGCCATAAGAACTGCAATTAGGCTGACAACAGCCCCAGTAATAAGCTCTGCTGGAGCCAACGATGTGGTGAATCCAAGCCAAACAACGAACATAATTATCCAGTTGTACAAGAACTTACTTACAGAGAAAGAAGAAGTATTCATGCGACGATTGTTAGAAATTAAATTTAACAGCACAAAAATAATTTTATAAGTCTTTGTAGGTACAGTTAATGCGTGAGATATGTCAGTTTACAAATGAGGTAGAATCAGAATTTTTAATGGATTTGTTTTTGATAACCAAAAAATAAACCCTTACTAATTAATTATTAAATAGTTGCATAATACGAAACTGTAAACTAACGCTATTTAGAATGATTATTTATTGCATTTTATACTTCTAAATATCTGAAGTCAAGAATAGAAGGAAATTTATTAATAAGCTCCCAATAACTATTGAACAATAAATTTTTGAGAGAACATCTTCGAATCTATCATTATACTTAGGATGTAAACCCCTGGTTTGAAATCTTTCAAATAAATACGCTCATCATTATCCTTAATTTTTCCTTTCTTAATACTCTTCCCTATAACATTAAAGATTTGATAATTAGTATTCCTAATATCCAATTTGGTATTGATTTGAAGGCTCTCGCTAGCAGGATTTGGAAAAATATCTATTCCCAATGATTTATTATTTGCCATATTACTAATTCTACTATGTCCTTTAATAATAATATAACGCTCATGCTCCGTACGAGATATCATAAGCCCTGCACGCCATTCTTCTACTGAAAGCAGAATGCTATATCGAGCA
>JAOZPM010000134.1:0-7028 GCA_029932765.1 Bacteroidales bacterium
GATTATTCTTATCCCATTATCTTCAATGGCAATAAGCTTCTGTTTATATAAGCCTCCAATAGCCTTTTTAAATGCTTTTTTGCTAATTCCAAACTGTTTTTTTATTTCATCAGGCTCACTTTTATCATGAAGGCCAATAAATTCGTCTTCTCTTAAGGCAGCAAGTATTAATTCAGATACATCGTCAATATGTTCTAAACCAGATTTACGAAGACTAATATCTATTTTGTCATCGTCGCGCATCTTTTGAATAAAAGCTCGGCGCTTATCACCAATTTTTATTTTTTCAAACACCTGATTAGTATATATTAATCCCCAATGCTCCTTATTAATAATTACCTTATATCCAAGGTCTGTTTTATTGGTTACAATAATATCTACCTCTTCGCCAAGCTCATAATTTGCTGGCCCCAAAGCCATAAATTGCTCCAATCTTGATGATGCAGCAATTCTGTCGGAAGCAGAATCAACATATGCAAATACAACATACATTCTATCAATATCCATTTTTGTTTGCTGCTCAATAAATGGAACAAAAAGATCTTTCATTAGTCCCCAGTCCATAAAAGCACCGTATTCATTTACCGCAACTACCTTTAATGAAGCAAATTGTCCTACTTCTATATAAGGCTTCTCATCAGTGGCAATAATTCTGTCCTCTGAATCAGTATGTACAAATACTTCAATAAAGTCGCCTTCTGCTTTCCCAGTAGCGATATATCGTTTTGGCACAAGGATTTCTCCAAGATTTTTACCATCTACATAGCATCCGAAATCTACAAATCTGTTGATTTCTAAACTATGAGTCTTTCCTAAAATTATATCTTCTTCCATAATTATTTTAATTTTTCACATTTTTTACTTCTTCCAATGTTGCTACATCTTTACCTGCAATTGGAATTCCTACTTTAAACATTAATACCGAATTTCTTGATTTTGCATAATCCTTTAATGGACTTATAAAACCATAATAGTATCTTAAACCAAGTCGGACTGATGTTTTAGGTCTTTTAGGAAAAAGTAGAAACTCAAAAGTTCCTGAAAAACCAATATCAAATGTATTAATATACTCTTTTGCACTTGATTTTACTGCTATATTTTCGCCACCTATTGTCTTTGCTGTATAAACAAGGTCTGAGGCATAGGCAAATATCATCTCTGGACCAGCAGCAATATTAAAATATTTAGTCTTATATTTAATATATAATGGTACCGAAAAGTTCGTTATTTCTATATGTAAATCTTCCACAGTAATAGAATCATTAGGTATATAATGATCATAATAATTGAGTAAACCTTTAGCTCCAGTAGGACTCTTTACTGTTAATTCTATTGATGCATACCAATTATTCTTAAGTTTAATATCAGTAAAGCCTCCTAGTGCCCAAGAAGTTAAAACCGTTGCATCAGACATTCCATTAAATGTTGATTGAGTTACAAATACATTAATTCCACTTTGCATTCTTTCGTTTGATAACTTATCACCAAAAATTAAAATCATTAAGGCTTGAGATTGTCCAATTAGTCCAATAAATATAAATGCTGCAAGAAATATTCCTTTTAATTTCATAAATATTATTTAAGCTCTAAAAGTATAATATTTTCTACGTGATGAGTTTGTGGAAACATATCAATAGGTTGAATCTTCTTTATTTCATATTTATCGCCAAGCAGCTGTACGTCACGAGCTTGTGTGGCACTATTGCAACTAACATATACAATTCTCTTGGCTTCTATTCTATTTAATAAATCAACAACCTTGGCATGCATTCCTGCTCGTGGTGGGTCGGTAATTATTACATCAGGTTTGCCATGAGTATCAACAAACATATCATCAAGCACTTTTACCATATCTCCAGCAAAAAACTCCGTATTTGATATATTATTGATTTCAGAATTAATAATTGCATCTTCTATTGCTTCGTCAACATATTCAATCCCAATAACTTTATTTGCTTTAGCAGCCACAAAGTTTGCAATGGTTCCAGTACCTGTATAAAGGTCGTAAACCAATTCGTTGCCAGTAAGTTGAGCAAGTTCTCTTGTGTGCTTATAAAGCTCATAAGCTTGCATATTATTTGTTTGATAGAAAGACTTAGGACCAACCTTAAACTTAAGATTCTCCATTGCTTCCATCATATGATCTTTGCCTTTGAAAAGTTCAACTTTCTGATCTCCAATACTATCATTCTTCTTTTCATTAATAATATACATTAATGAAGTGATTTCAGGAAATTTAGCATCTAAATAGCTAAGCAATGCTTCACGCTTTTCTATATCTTCATGAAAAAATATTACAATTACCATCAGCTCACCAGTTGATGCCGTGCGGATAATAATATTACGAAGAAAACCTACTTGCTTTCTTATGTCAAAATACTCTAAATTATTGGCATCGGCATATTCTTTAACTGCTAAGCGTATATCGTTGCTCAATCCGCCTTGCAAATAGCAATGATCAATATTTAATATTCTATCAAACATACCAGGAATATGAAAACCTAAGGCATTCATATTTCTTTCCGAAAATTCAATATCCTTAGAGAAATCAGTAAGCCAAGCCATATTCGAGAATGTAAACTCAAGCTTATTTCTATAGTAATAGTCTTCGGGAGCTGCAAGAATAGGGCTCATAGTTGAAGTGTCTAGCTTTCCAATGCGCTCCAAATGATCTTTTACCTGCTGATGCTTAAATTTAGTTTGCTCCTCATAGGGCATATGCTGCCATTTGCAACCGCCACATACTTCAAAATGGCTGCACTTTGGCTCTATTCTTATTTCCGAACGTTTATGATATTTAGTAATCTTAGCTTCTAAATAAGATTTCTTCTTCTTTACAACTTTTAAATCTACAATATCACCAGGTGCAGCATAGGGTACAAAAATAACTTTATCGTCAATTTTTGCTATTGATTTGCCTTCACTGCCTGCTGCAAGTATTTCTATTTCACTATATTGTGGTAATTCTCTTCTTTTTCTTCCCATATTTATAATTTGTGCGAAGGTAATCTAAAAACTAATGCATCTTTTTCTAATTCTCTTCTCTAATAATTGGTCTATCTACCACAAATACTTCTATAATCGCAATATTCACACTCTCTAGTGTTTTCCCTTTGAACAAATGGTTTACTTCGGTCAAAAAGTGATAGAATGAGTTTTTCTAAATCATTCTCAAAATCATTAATATGCTCTTGAGAAATTGATTTTTCTTTCATTAGGTATAATGGTAGATTAATGCTATGATTTTTTAATGCAGAAATACTTGTTTCTAATAAATATGCTGGAGGCTTTTGTTCCCAATACATCCAAGCGTACATCATTAGCTGAAATGCCTTATCAAGTTTGCCTTCAAACATCTGTAGCCATTTATCTGCTTTTGCTGTTTTTGTTATATTTAAATCCTTAGGGTCAACAGCGCCAGTTTTATAATCAATTAGTCGTATTGTTTTATTAACAAGGTCTATTCTGTCAGCACTTCCTTTTATCAATACATTTATTTCTTCGTTTTCAATTTTTACATTTATATGCTTCTTTAAATCCTCTTCTAAGCCTAATATTTTAAGGCTTTTATTCTCTTTCAGAAAAGCTTTCTCCATAAGTATAAAGTTATGAATGTATTGCTCTAGAATACGTTTAGTAAGTAGATTCTTACCTGTATCGGTATTCATGGTTTTATATTTGGTCTTTAGCTTTTTTTCAAAAACTTGTTTTATTTGTGCACTTGTTTTTGAGAATTCTTCATACTGTAAGTCCTTATTAATATATTGTTTATAATAATCCTCAAGGCTCTCGTGCAATACTGTTCCCTGTGTATGATAGGCCATCTTTTCTTCTACCTCATCAGATGGTTTTATTTTAAGTATTTTCTGTAGGTAGAACATATAAGTACATCGCTTATAATTATTCAGTGATGAAGGGGATAACCCACTTTCTTGCGACCAGTTTTTTAGATATTCTATTATCTCATCAGTTTTTTCTATTACGATATCTTGGGTTTTTTCCTTTGACGAAAAACCAAATTTCACTCTCTTATGTTTGATTTCAATTTTATTATTTACCTCAGGAATCTCAATTTCTATCTGCTTAATATACCTGCTCATTTCGCCATTTTGCATTCCTCCGACTGCCGAATTATACAGTAGGTTTACGCTATTACATCGCTGCAATAATCGGTAGAAGTGATACGACGTAATAGAATCATTATCAGAAGGTAGTGGCATTCCAAATTCTTTCTTTATATCAAATAGGATAAAGCTCTTATAGGTCTGGGTTTTTGGTAGTATATCTTCATTTACAGATAGTATAATTATATTCTCAAAATCAAGAGTACGAGTTTCTAGCATACCCATAATTTGTAATCCTTGCAATGGTTCTCCAATAAAAGGAATGGGTGAGTGATTGATTGCATTTTGCACCCATCGTTTTATGGTATTAAGCTTTTCGATATGTGTTACTATTGCCAAACTCTCCTTAAGTTTCATTAAAACTTCAATATAATGACTCAAAAATGACTTCTCCCATGCCTGACTCTCATTGTCATTAATAAGCTCAAAGATGCTTATTATTATATCAATACTTGATCGTACATCTCTTTTAATTTCTAGTAGAAGTTCTATCAATTTCCTTAATTCCATTGATTTGGAACTAATGCTATCCAAATATTTTTTGTCAATTCGTTGAGTATTGTTCTTATTTATTTCATTGCATAAGTCTTTGGATGTATTATTTGGTAAATACTGCTGAATATATGGATGTAGCAAGAAATTAGTAAAGTATTTATAGTAAATACTTAAGTCAGAAGTATTGTCCTTCTCAAATTTATAATCGTTATAAAGATTTAAAACTAAAGTTATTAGCTCATAGCCATTATGCAGCCTTAGCGGATACGACATGGTGAGATTAAAGCTATTTATGCTTTCGGGAATGGAGTTAATAACAGGCAATAAAAGGTCTTCGCTGCCAAGTACTAGCGCAGTGTTTTCTATAATTTTCGGGTCCTTCTCAATTTGTTTTTGTAATAAATCTACCGCAAGTTTTACCTGAGCTACGTTTCCGTCAACACCGTAAATGTTTATCTTCTTATTATCATTAAGCCAGTTATCTTCAATAATTTGTATTTTATTAAGGTCTTTATTATAAAGGTGTTTGCGTAATGAGCGACCAGCTTCATGGCTTTTATTCTCAAAATAGTATTTATCAATATCCCAAATTATTTCAGCAGAATACTCTACTTCAAGCATTTTAATTATAGTTTCCTCAGATTTTGTAAAAGCATTGAAACCAGCAATATATATATTAGAATAATTTATATTTTTATAAGAACTCTGCTCAGCCATAAATCTAAAGGCCATTCCTTGGTAAGCAGTATTATTCTTCAATAGAGCTTTATTCAATTCTATATAATAGATATATAGCTTTTTATAGAATTTCAGATAATTTTTCTCTTGCTCAGTTAGTTTCTGAGGGTCAAGGTCCCATTTCTCAATCTCTTTGGCATCGCTTAAATAAGAGAACAATCTATCCACAGGAACCATATATAGGTCAATATCGTTGAAATCGGAGAGCAATAAATCCGCCCAAGTACTAAACTGATCAAGACTTTGAGCACTATTCTTCTCTATTTTACGGTGTACTTCATAAAGCTGCATTAGCATATCCATTGGATCGGCTTCCATCAGCTCAGTTTGGTTATATATAAAATCGTTTATCGATACAATCTCAGGTGTATATATGGGCTTATCAATTGACTCCGATATATATTTTAGAATATATGTTTTGGCTCTTCTACTAGGTACAATCACTAATGTGCTTTCTAACTCATCTTGTTTTAGATTAAGTAGCTTCTGAGCTATTTGTTTTAAAAATGGGGTCATTATATTGATTGTTTATTTAGATGTTCTTCTGCTTGTTTCAAACTTTCAATTTTTCCACAGTCTATCCAATAATCATCATCATGCCTATAGCCAACTATTTTGCTACTGCAAGCTTTGTTTATATAGAATGGTGTTATGGATTCCTTAATCTCTTTCAAGTCTTTAATTAGGTCATTATTAATAATATGAATGCCGCTAAAAGCAAACTCATCCAATTCAATAATATTGTCATTACATGATTTCACTTCATTAGTTTTTTTATTAATCCAACCTTTAAGCTCTGAGCTTTTATTAAACAGAAAGTATCTAGAAGTATCTCTTTTACGAATTGCTAATGTTGCTGCTGCTTTATTATTGTTATGATATTCAATCAGTTTTCTAATATCTATATTTGTAATTATATCTACATTAAAAAGAAGAATGCTCTTTTCATTAGAAAAATATTTCCTTGCTTTTGCAAGTCCTCCAGCTGTATCCAATAAAATATCTTCATTACTCAATGTTATATTATAGCCAAAGTTATTATTTTCTATCAAATAACTTTCAATCTTCTCTGCAAAATGGTGAGTATTAATAATGAAATCAGTAATTCCTTGTTGTGCTAGATAGTTTAAATTATATGCTAGTAGGGTAGTATCCATAAAAGGAGCTAGTGCCTTGGGCTTGTCTTTTGTTATTGGATATAAGCGAGTTCCCAAACCCGCAGCAAAAATCATTGCTTGCATACGATTAGATTTATTTTATAATTATTTGAGATGTGAAGGTAGTAAAAATGTTGTAACTAATCAGTGTGAATAGAAATATAATAATTAATTGTAATTATTATTAGCTCCGTCCTACTGAGTAATTTTTCCTTAGAAAAATTGTGCCGAAGTAAGGTGGAACTAAAGGAATAGAATTAAGCTGTTTTGGTTTTTTTGCAATGGCTCCCGATTGTTATCGGGATTGGGTGGCAAAAAATCAAATGTGCTTGATTGTCGTGGGATTAGCCTTGCAAGTAACGTTAAGTATATGTATCGTTGGGCTGTTAGAAATATTAATTTTCAAAGATAAAATAAATTTTATTAGTGTCGTAAATAATTATCTCAACTACTTGTCGTCCAATGATATATATACAGTGTTACTTGCTGGGCTTTTCTTCGTGGAGGGGTAGAC
>JAOZPM010000039.1:0-22912 GCA_029932765.1 Bacteroidales bacterium
AATCAAACTGATAATTGGGTAATAAATATTAAACCAATTTTTTGGAAAGAAATTAAAGGTATTTTTGGAAATATTTATACTGATAGCCAAATTTATAAAAGATTAAAAATCCGTTATATTTTATTTATGAACATATATATTCTATTAACTATTACGTATCTTGTTTTTAACACATATTCCGAAAAAATGAATAAAATAGAAGTTGGAAGTCAAATTCCA
Organism: Bacteroidales bacterium; assembly: GCA_029932765.1. Taxonomy (GTDB): domain Bacteria; phylum Bacteroidota; class Bacteroidia; order Bacteroidales; family UBA1556; genus UBA6267. The sequence goes on from JAOZPM010000039.1 coordinate 220, forward strand.
TTATTTGAATTAAACGACCAGCATGGTGAATCGTTTAATATTGAAACTGTATTGGGGAAAAAGAATCTAGTGATTTATTTCTATCCCAAAGATGATAGTCCTGGATGTACAAAAGAAGCTTGTTCATTTCGCGATCAATTTGAAGTGTTTGCCGATGCCGATGCAATGATTATTGGTATTAGTGCACAATCTGTTAATAGTCATCTTAATTTTGCACAAAAGCATGGATTAAATTATACTTTATTGAGCGACGAAGGGAATCTAGTGCGCAAATTATTTGGTGTTCCATCGAGTTTCTTTGGGTTAATTCCGGGTAGAGTCACCTACATTGTGAATAAAGAAGGTGAGGTAGTTTATCTGTTTAATTCACAAATTCAGGTCGATAAGCATGTGAACGAAGCATTGCGTATTATACGGGAAATGAAATGAAAATAGCATTAATCATTGTGTTATACCGATTAAGAAGCAAACTTGCCGATATTATTCATTGCATTCATATATCAGCATTGCTTCTAAGTCGGCATTATACCAGCAGCTTTGAAATATAAATGGCATTATTGCAGTAATCATAATTTGCTTTGAATAATTCTTGATTACCAGTCTGATATAGTGACAATGAGAGCGAGCTCATTATTCTGCCAAAGAAAGCATTTTGCACATACTTTGGGAACAGGATCAGTGGTTGGAAAAATATGTGAAGAATAAAAATAAATAGCTTTCAAATTATTAAGAGTTTCTATGATGAACATCATTTTTATGTCGTGTTAATCAACAAGAGTTTATTATCTTTGCATTCTTATTTTAATTTAATCTAAATAAGAATTGATAAAGAATTATAATGGCAAAAGACGAAGATAAAATAATAGATGAGGTTACCTCCTCGGATTATAAATATGGCTTTACCACTGATATAGAGTCTGATGATATTGGAAAAGGACTTAGCGAAGATGTGGTAAGAGTTATTTCTGCTAAAAAGAATGAGCCAGAGTGGCTGCTTGAATTTCGATTAAAAGCATACCGTAAATGGCTTACTATGGAGCAGCCTGATTGGGCACATCTAAAAATTGCTCCCATAGATTTTCAGGATATTATTTACTATTCGGCTCCAAAGAAGAAAAAGGAATTGGAAAGCCTTGATGAGGTTGATCCAGAATTAATAGATACTTTTAATAAATTAGGAATTAGCTTAGAAGAGCAGAAAAAACTATCAGGAGTAGCTGTTGATGCTGTTATTGATAGCGTTTCGGTGAAGACTACTTTTTCTGATGTTTTGGAAAAGAAAGGGATAATTTTTATGTCTTTTAGTGAGGCCGTACAAAAATACCCAGATTTAGTAAAGAAGTATGTAGGAAGTGTTATTCCTGCTAGCGACAATTATTTTGCAGCCTTAAATTCTGCAGTTTTTAGTGATGGATCATTCTGTTATATCCCTAAAGGAGTACGCTCTCCAGTAGAATTAAGCACTTATTTTAGAATAAATGCAGCAAATACAGGGCAATTCGAAAGAACTTTAATTATTGCCGACGAGGGCGCTTATGTTAGCTATCTTGAAGGTTGTACTGCACCTCAGCGTGATGAAAATCAGCTGCATGCTGCCATAGTAGAGATAATAACTCACGATAATGCAGAGGTAAAATACAGCACTGTACAAAACTGGTACCCAGGAAATAAAGAAGGACTTGGTGGTATTTTCAATTTTGTAACCAAAAGAGGCCTTTGTAAAGGTCATCATTCAAAAATATCGTGGACACAGGTAGAAACTGGCTCGGCAGTAACATGGAAATATCCTAGTTGTATACTTAAGGGTGATCACTCCATTGGAGAGTTTTACTCTGTAGCCGTTACCAATAATTACCAACAAGCAGATACTGGTTCCAAAATGATTCATATTGGCAAAAATACCAAGAGTACAATTATATCTAAAGGTATATCTGCAGGTAAAAGCCATAATAGCTACCGTGGTTTGGTAAAGGTAAGTCCTAATGCTGATAATAGCAGGAATTTCTCGCAATGCGATAGTTTATTATTGGGGAGCGAATGCGGTGCGCATACTTTCCCATATATAGATACTGCAAACGAAACCGCCATAGTTGAGCATGAAGCTACAACATCAAAAATATCTGATGAGCAATTATTCTACTGCCAACAAAGAGGCCTAAGTGCCGAAAAATCCATAGGACTTATTGTTAATGGATATGCTAAGGAAGTGCTGAATCAACTACCAATGGAATTTGCCGCAGAGGCTCAAAAATTATTGGCTATTAGCCTTGAGAATAGTGTTGGCTAAAAGTTAATTAGCCTTTGCAAGAAAACACCAAATATTGCGTTATTTTCGTTTTAGAAACAGTCATTTACAAACGTAAACTCCTGAGTTTCTAAAACTTCAAAAGCCTTATCTTTGGCACTTTCTTATCAAAGACACAACAATAGGTAGTTTGCGGGTAGACACTAATTATAATAAAATTAAAAGAAATAAAACATAAATACAATGTTAGAAATTAAAAATTTGCATGTAAGTGTAGAAGGAAAAGAGATACTAAGTGGGCTTGACTTAACAGTAAATGCTGGTGAAGTGCATGCTATTATGGGACCAAATGGTACTGGGAAAAGCACTTTAGCTTCTGTAATAGCAGGTAATGATGCTTATGAGGTTACTAGTGGCGAAATTATTTATCAGGGCAAAAACCTACTTGACCTTTCTATTGAAGATAGAGCTCGTGAGGGATTTTTCTTGGGTTTTCAGTATCCTGTAGAGATTCCCGGTGTGAGCATGACCAATTTTATGCGAACAGCCATTGATGAAATTCGTGAGTACAGAGGGCAAAAGCCTCTTACTGCTGGTGAATTTCTTAAATATATGAAAGAGAAAAAAGAGCTTGTAGAAATGCATGCTAAACTAAATAATCGCTCAGTAAACCAAGGTTTTTCTGGCGGAGAGAAGAAGAAAAATGAAATATTTCAGATGGCAATGTTAGAGCCTACTTTATCATTTCTTGACGAAACAGATTCGGGACTTGATATTGATGCTTTACGAATTGTTGCTAAGGGTGTTACAGCTCTTAAATCTGACAAGAATGCTACGGTAGTAATAACTCACTATCAGCGTCTTTTAGATTATATTGTACCCGATTTTGTACATGTAATGTATGATGGGAAAATTGTAAAAACTGGAGATAGATCTCTAGCTTTAGAATTAGAAGAAAAAGGTTACGATTGGATTAAGGAAGAATTAGAAGCTAAGAAATAATGAGTAAAGCTAATGAAATAGCAATTAATCTTAAGCAAAATCTTTTATCGAAAATAGAGGCCAATATAAAGGCCAATGCCGATAATGAAGGCGCTTACTTAAGTGATATGCGAAAAAAAGCAATGGAGGAATTCGATAAATTAGGATTTCCTACCATAAAATTAGAATCTTGGCGCAAGACAAATCTTAAGACTTTTCTTGAGCGTGATTATAATATTGAAGCCATTAATGAGCCTCTAAATGCAAAGGAAGCGGATACAACTTTAATGTGCGAATCCAACAAATACGATACCGACCTTTATACTCAGTTTAATGGTCAGTGGATGAAAGGTGCTGAAGGAGTAACTACCTACGAAAATGGCACTATTGTATGCCCTATGAGCATTGCTATCATTGCCTTTTCTGAGCTAATAGAAACTCATTTGGGCAAATACGCTACTGACAGCGATAATGCTTTAACGGCTTTAAATACTGCAGATTTTTCAGAAGGATATTTTGTTTATGTTCCTGATAATGTGGAGCATAATAGAAGCTTGCAAATGGTAAACCTTATAGATAGTAAGGATGGTATTTTTGCAAATATGCGCAACCTTGTTATTGTTGGAAAAAATTCGAAATTAAGAATGCTGCATTGCGACGATTCTGTGAGTAATAATACTAGTTTCATTAATAATATTACTGAAATAAGTATTGCTGATGGCGCAAAACTTGATTTTTATAAATTACAGAATAAGGATAACGAATCTGCAGTAATATCTTCTACTTTTGTAAAGCAAGGTGCTAATTCAAATTTCGCTTCAAATACTATTATTCTTAATGGTGGTTTGGTAAAAAATGATACTAAGGTTATTCTTAATGGTCGTGGTGCTAATGCCGATGTTATTGGTCTTTACCTTATGGATGGGCATCAGTTTGTAGATAATCATGTACACATAACTCATGCTGTTTCTAACTGTACGAGCAAGCAATTATTTAAGGGTATTGTTGATGAGTTTGCGCGTTCGGTTTTCAATGGGCATACACTTGTGGCCAAAGATGCACAACAAACTATTGCATATCAAAATAATAATAATATACAGCTTACTAAAACTTCTAAAATAGATACTAATCCATTTTTAGAGATTTATGCTGATGATGTAAAATGTAGCCATGGAGCTACTGTTGGACAGCTAGATACTGCAGCTTTGTTTTATATAAAGCAAAGAGGTATTTGTGAACGAAATGCAAAGATGTTACTTATGCTGGCTTTTGTGGGAGAGGTAATTGATAAAATTGAATTGCCAAATCTAAGGGCAAGTATGGCCGAGCTAGTGGGTAAAAGACTTAAGGGCGAACTAAGCTCTTGCGATCAATGTTCTATTACTTGTGCCGACCCCGATAAGCCAATTCAGTTTGAAATAGATATGAGTAAGGTGTAAGGTTTTAAGGGTGAAGGGTGAAGGGTGAAGAGTGAAGGGAGAAGGGTGAAGGGTGAAGGGAGAAGGGTGAAGGGTGAAGGGAGAAGAGTGAAGGGAGAAGAGTGAAGAGTGAAGGGTGAAGAGTGATGCACGACGGAGAAATAAATATAGCTTAATAAGCATTACTATAATGAGCATAGATATAGATAAAATTAGGAATGATTTTCCGATACTTTCGCAGAAGGTAAGAGGAAAAGATTTAGTGTATTTTGATAATGGAGCCACAAGTCAGAAACCACAACAGGTGATTGATGCGATGAGCGATTATTATCAGAGGTATAATAGCAATGTGCACCGTGGGGTTCATTATCTGAGTCAAATTGCTACCGATGCAATGGAAACTGCTCGCGATAATATTCGTAAGTTTATTAATGCCGAGAGTATTGAGGAAATAATTTTTACGAAAGGAACAACCGAGGCTATTAATTTAGTGGCAAACTCTTTCTCAAAGGTATTTATTTCCAAAGGAGAGGAGGTGATTGTTTCTGAAATGGAGCACCATGCTAATATTGTTCCTTGGCAGATGATGTGTAAGGAAAGAGGCGCTATTCTTAAAGTTGCTAAAATTAATGATAACGGCAGCTTGGATATGGATTATCTAAAAAGCCTAATTACTGATAAAACAAAACTTATTGCCATTACTTATATCTCTAATGTAATGGGAGTAATAAATTCTGTTGCCGAGATTATAGAATACGCTCACAGCAAAGGTGTAAAAGTTCTTATTGATGGAGCACAAGCAGTACCTCATACTATAGTTGATGTACAAGCTTTGGATGCTGATTTCTTTTGTTTTTCGGCTCATAAAATGTATGGCCCTACTGGAATAGGTATTCTTTACGGGAAAAAAGAACTCCTTAAGCAAATGCCCCCATATCAGTTTGGTGGCGAAATGATTGATCAGGTGAGTTTTGAAGAAACTACTTTTAACGAATTGCCTTTTAAGTTTGAAGCAGGCACTCCTATGATTGCTGAAATTATTGGACTTTCGGTGGCTATTGATTATCTACAAGAAATAGGAATTAATGAGATTGCAGATTATGAGCATGAGCTTTTAGAATATGCGAATTCTAAAATAAAAGATATTGAAGGGCTTAAAATTATTGGCACTTCAGAAAATAAGGCTAGCGTAATTTCTTTTGTAGTGAAGGGTATTCATCATTACGATATTGGCAGTTTACTCGATCAATTTGGAGTAGCCGTTCGTACAGGAAATCACTGTGCTCAACCTCTAATGACAAGCATGGGAATTAACGGTACAATAAGAGCATCATTTGCTTTTTATAATACCAAAGAGGAGATAGATATTTTTGTGGAGGCCTTGAATAAGACATTAAGCATGCTCCGATAAACAAATAATTTGTTGTTTATAGTTTCGTGTTCCTTGTTATCAAAGAACAACAAACAACAAACAACACATAACACACAAACAACATGACAATACAAGAAGAAAAAGACGCTCTAATAGAAGAGTTTGAGATGTTTGATGATTGGATGGATAAGTATAATTACATTATTGAGATGGGTAAAGAAATAGATCCATTAAACGACGATTTAAAGATTAAGAAATATTTAATAAGTGGTTGCCAATCGCAGCTATGGTTGGTTGCTAATTATGTGGAGGGTAAAATCATTTTTCAGGTAGATAGCGATGCTATAATAACAAAAGGAATAGCTCAAATGCTTTTGCGAGTTGTAAATAAAAGAACTCCTCAAGAAATTGTTGATGATGATTTTTCTTTTATTGATGAGATTGGCTTAAAAGAGCATCTTTCGCCAACAAGAAGCAATGGACTTACATCAATGATTAAGCAAATTAAGCTTTATGCATTGGTTTTTAAAGCTAAAAGTGGGCTGTAATTTAGTTTGCAGTCTTCAGTATGCAGTCAGTAGTAAATTAAGCATTGACTAAAACGAATAAATAATTAAGCAATAAAAATATGACAACAGATAAAAAAGCACCAATAGATTTTCTTGCTCTTGAAGGGCAGGTGTTAAAAGCTTTAAAAACAGTTTACGACCCAGAGATTCCTGTGGATATTTATAACTTAGGAATGATATACGAAATAGAGGTTGATGACGATGCCGTTGCACACGTTACCATGACTTTAACAACTCCAAATTGCCCAGTAGCTGATTCTTTAGTAAATGAGGTAAAAGAAAGAGTAGCAGCAGTACCCGGTATTAGTGAATCTGATATTGTATTAACTTTTGAGCCACCTTGGGATAAAAGTCTTATGAGCGAAGAGGCGCAACTAGAGTTGGGGTATTTATAATCCTATTTCTTCTTCTTAAATTGAATTACTTTATTATCAAAAAATAGAAGGTATTTCCCTTTTTTCAGGCTGCTAATATCTATGTAGCGATCATTACCATTGAGTACTAGTTTCTCCTCAAGAGTATAAATTTCATACTCCGTTTTGGCCGAAAACTGTATCTCCTTAGAAGAAATCTTTTTCTGTATACTAATATTTTGTACGTTTTTGGGACTAAAAATACAGCTGCGAGATATTATTTCTGTACCCTTTACATTTGTACTCTTCACACGATAAATATTTTTCCCAGAGTGTGGGTTTATTTTTACCTCATAGGTGTTTTTATCCACGGGCTCGTTTGAGTTTACACTTGCAACCTCGCGCCATGTATCCCATTTATACTGTTCTACAATTATAGGAGTATTACGAGGTACTCCCTGAATTGATAATCTTAACTTATTATTTTTAAGATATCTAGGTTTAGAAATTCTAAAACTTTCTAGGGGCATTATTGCCTCAGGGTTTATAATTACTGGTGGATGTGCCGAGTCATATACAATTGAGATAATAATAGGATTCTCTTTTTTCAAATTGTATGAACCTAGGTCTAGTTCAATACCATTGGAGGAGAAGTCGCTACTTACCTCTGTATCGTTAATTCTTAAACTTTGGATACTGAAATTATCCCCGACTGTTGGATTATAAATAAAAATATTTTCATTATAATATTGTCCACTAACACTTAATACTTCTGGTTGAGCAAAAAGTTGTTGCGTCATTAATCCAAATAAAATAAAGAGCAATAGTTTAGTTGTCATAGTTAGTATTTAGTCACCTTCCTAACATAAATATGTTTGGAGGTGCTAATACGCAGAAAATAGATTCCGGTTACATTATTTGACAAATTAATTGTTGTAGACTGTAGATCAATATTATACAAAGCCTGTATCTCTTTACCCAGAGCATCATATACATAAATACTCTCAATAATATCGTCAGATTCTACTAAAACTACATCTTTTGTAGGATTTGGTACTAATGAAATATTACTTTCAATATTTGATTTGTTTATACCGGTATTAGTATTAATTGTAGCTTCAGCCAATAGCCACATCTCTGGGTCAAATTCTACTTCGGTTATATAAGTATTTACACCAATAGTAAACACTTGGCCCGAGAAAGTATTCTCAAGTCGAACAATAGAATCAAATTGAGGGCCCTTTAAACGAATAGGAACTGGCATTTCAAAGAAACTTACTGCAGGATTTGTAGTTGTTTGATCTATTGTAATTGTGATGCTATCAATATCCACTTGATTTGTAGTAATATCATATACAGGGCTTCCTTCTCCATAAAACCAATCGTTAAGAAACTCTGTAAGACTCATCCCACTTGCTGTTTCGATATGGTATTGCAAGTCTGATGTTTTTGCATATCCATGACTAAGATTTGGATCAGAAAGGTAGTTTTGCAATCCCGCATAAAAAGCAGAATCTCCAACCTTCCAACGCATCATATGTAATACATATGCGCCTTTACTATACGATAGCCTACTACTAAAAATTCTACTTACACTAGTAGTATCATCACAATACACGCTCCCCGAATTATATTCTAGAACGTCATCTTTTGTTCCACTTTTCCATAGTTCCCAATATGGAGAACCCGGAGTATGCTCGTAAGTAAGTGCAGTAAGATATGTAGCAAAACCTTCGTTAAGCCATATGTCGTGCCAGCTACCACAAGTTACAAGGTCGCCGAACCATTGATGAGCTAGTTCATGAGCCATTAAAGCATCACTAAAACCACCCATAAAACTCATGGTTTGATGTTCCATTCCACCACCCCAGCCAAATTGCGCATGTCCATATTTCTCATCTTGAAATGGATAGTCAATGAAAAGATTACTATATAATTCAATAAAAGTTACCACATTAGGAGTTCGGCTAGTAGCATAAGTTAAATCTTCAGGAAACACATAATTAAGAACCTCCACTTGGCCCGATACTATATTTGCAAAATCCGAATATACCGCATAATTTGTTACTGCTATTGCCACTAAATAAGTAGGTATTGCATGTAAATGCTTCCAATGGTAAGTGCTTTTATTATCAACAGTACTCTCACTGATAAGTAATCCATTTGATGCAGCACGATTCCCCATAGGAGTTGTTACATATATATCTATCGAATCTATCTTATCGCTTAAATCATTCTTGCATGGCCACCATTCTTTCGCACCATATGGCTCCGAAAGTGTCCATACTATTGGAGTGCCGGCATGAGTAGTTTGTATAAAAGATCCAAAACCCGATTGACCAGGAGCTCCTTGGTAAAATATCTCTAAGGAATCTAAAGTATTAATTGCTAATGCAGCAGGTAGGTATATATTAAGTAAATAATCTCCACTATCAGAATGAGAAATTAGTGAATTATGATAAAGTACACTATCTACTACCATAGCAGTGTCTAGTTCGAAAGTAATAATGGAAACATTATTCTCAATAGTATTAAATTGAGTATATACTGAGCCGCTAATGTAGCTCTGATTGGGATTTATATTCCATTTTGCCCTATGATATTTTACATCAATATTTTTACCAGCAAAAGTAGGAGTAGCTGCAGCCTTGCTAAATGCCTTTGCTAAGTTTCTTTGCTTTGTATGCGAACATTGATAGATTGCATCTTGACTTAGAATGTCAGCAATAACTTCAGCTTCATTTTGTTGTGCTGTTAAACTAGTAGTACTAAAAATAAAAAGAGCTAGTATTATTTGTATTTTCTGTATCATAATGCCTGATTCTTAATTAATTACTATAAATTAATTTATATACTTTCGAATTATTCTCACTATTAATATGCAAATAATAAACTCCTTTAGCATATTTTGAAATATCTATTTCTTCACTATTATCATTATTAGCAATTATAGTTTTAACAAATATCAACTCTCCAATGGAGTTATATAATTTAAGATGATAACGACTATTATTACTCTTTGTAAAGCTAATATTAAACAAACCCGTAATTGAAGGATTTGGTGATATTTTTATTATATCGTTAGACTGAATATCTTCAATACCAAGGGTGCTAATAATATATAAAGACTTTTGTGTTGAGCAACCATTATTATCTGTTAGAATAACCTTATACAAGCTAGGGCATAATCCTGTAGCCGTAGCTGTTGTTTGCGATGCAGGGTCGTTCCAAAGAAAATTATATGGAGAAGTACCTCCACTAGGTGCTGCTGTAGCCATCCCATCACAATTTCCTGTGGAGTCGTTTCTGAAAGAGGTAGCCATACTTAATGCTGCTGGTTGAAATACGGTAAAAGTTTGAGTTTTTTCGCAACCAAAATCATCAGTAATAGTAAGGGAGTAATTTCCTGCCGAAACATCATATATAACAGAATCACTTCCTCCTGTAGACCACGCATAAGTATATGGAGCAATCCCACCATTTGGCGTTGCTGCAATACTTCCGTTACTCATAAAGTAACATTGCGGATCGATAATATTAGAAGCAAGTTGTATTGCTGAGCTTGGTCCAAAAATCTCAATTGTATCATAAACAGTATTATTTGAATTATCACTAATAATTACTGTATAAATACCAGTTGCAATATTTGAAATCAAATTAGTAGTATCACCATTTGACCATAGAACGCTATAAGGTGGAGTGCCACATGCAGGAAATACTTCAATATGTGCTTCGTCTATACCAAAACATGTATTATTACTCTTCTCTTTATAAATTCCCATATTAGAACCTCCTCCTAATAAAACTGTTTTAGTAATTGGTATATGATTTCTTGCAGAAATAGTAACGGTAAAATAAGCTCCTTGTAAAGCACTTATAGGAATTATTCCACTTCCATTTACTAATGTAGTTGTACCTATAAGTAATCCGTTTTTAGAAATTGTAGCGGTAGCATCACTTACATTACAGTTATTTATAGCAAAACCTGTTGCCGAACATTCTATAGTATCACCAATACTTGCAATAATAGAATCTGGGGACTGTGTCCAAATACGCATTGCAGGGTCGCCAAAATAATGGAATAACTCATGAGTATACTTATTAGCAGAAGTTCCTCCGCCCCAAGTTTGAATAACTCTTGTAAGACCATGATTTAAAAGATCTCCCATTTTTGTAATATCATTATGAGCTGTTACATTAGGATTACTAACACCTCCGCTGCCAAAGGCTGGAATCATACCTGGATTAGACCATATACCATCAATTAAGCCAATGGAAAAACCATCGTTATAACCACTATAACTATAGTATGAAGCTGCAAAAATACCAACACTTCCGCCATTTGTTCTTCTCATAAATGTTTCAGCAAAACATGAAGGTAATGTAAATTCTCCTGTATGGCAGTTAATACTGAAAACTACAGGAAGCTTATCTCCATTATTAAGTAATGATATTTTGTTGTTTGTAAAATAAGGATGCGCCCAACCATATCCGCCAGCATAACCATGGTCGCGATGAAAAACAAAGAACTTGCCAGCATTTATAGCTGTAGCAATATCGGTAGAATTACCATTCCAGTTAAAGTTGTTTGATTTTAATAAAACAGATGGCAACGCTTGACCTGTAGAATAATATCCATTATTGAAATTTGTAGGAATAACGCTAGCATCTGTATAATAAATCCTCTCTGAAGTATATCCTTTAGTTGTTACATAGTTTCTTATATCTTCACTTGTGTGCAGAAATCTTCTATCGGCATAGCCATCATTATCATCATCCTGAAACTGAGCACAGTTAATACCATTTTGATAAAAAGCAGTATCAATAGGCGGATTTCGTTCATAATTAATAATCTTCATTACCTGCATCATTGCATTGGTGGAATTACTAGGAGAAATTCTACCTTTTGCCATATCTGGAATAAAATCGGTAGGCCCATCCATACAAACGTAATAAAGATCAGTACCATAATCTTCGCCACTAATATAGTGTATTTCAGAAGGCACATCTTCATTATCACCAATTATCAATAAATAATCAGGTTTTGGAGTCCATGCCTGATAGCGAGTATGTACTGCCGATTTTACACTTGCTGTGGTCCAATTACTAGACGATACTACCTCAACGCTATATCCCATTTGTCTTTTCCAATTTGCTATTGAATCTGCTGCGGCATCAAAATCACTATGTGTTATTATTATATAATTCTTGCTATTTGCTGTTTTCGTTTGAGCATTATTAGCATAAAAACTCTTCGCTTCTTTAGTGAATGAATTATAATTTAGAGGATAATTTAAAATCTGATTTATAAATGTTTCGGTATGTTTTGAATAGTCAGTAAAAACATTGGCTCCTGTGAAAATAATCTCATAATTAATATCATTATGAATATATATTTTTGATGTAGCTGCATTATACTGCATTGGGCAAATTTCTACCATTGCCATTCTTATACCACGGTATTTCATCTCACCAATAATTCTCACACTTTGCTGAGGATATACCTGATCTGCTTTATAAAACTCCTTATTAATCTCAAATTTTGGCTCCGGAGCTCCTTCGGTATCTCTTGCAGGCTGCAGTGCTGGGTATATGCGCTTTGTGTTTTCAACCATTGGCACATCATTATTTATCCGCAATTCATATTCTGCACCATCCGGAATTGCAATTAAATCTATATGCGAAGGAAGTGCAGGTTTCCCTACTTCTTGTAAATGGCTAAAATCTGTAATGCTATAAGTAGCAAAGATTTCTTTATTATGCGTTTTCTCAAAATAGTTTAACTCACCAAAACTATAGGAAACAATAATTCCATTTATTCCATTATCAACAACAGTTCGCAATGGAGCATTATCAGATTGTGAAACTGTAATTTGAGAGCTAAGATTTCTGTTATTCTGAGAAAATCCAATTGTAGTAAATACTAATATTCCTATTAGTAGCAGAGTAATAATTCGTAACATATAATTATATTAATGTGTGTGGATGCAAATGTAAACATTTTTCACTGTTAATTATACAGCAATAGAGATTATTATACTTAGAATATGGGAGGAATATTTATACTAATACAAGATGGAAATTATTATAATTTTTAATAATTATGAAGCACAAAAAATGGGTGAAAAACTATAAATTCTTCACCCATTTAATGTTTTTTTTAAAGCTCTAAATTATAAAGCTGCAAAAACCTCATCGTAGTTAGGCTCATCAACAATCTCAGAAACTTGCTGAGTATATGACACCTTACCGTCTTTAATGATAACTACTGCACGACTCTCAAGAGCTGCAAGTGGGCCATCAGCGATTTCTACTTGGTAATCCTTACCGAAAGCACCTGTACGGAAATCAGAAAGAGTAAATACTTTATCTAAACCTTCAGCGCCACAAAATCTTGCTTGTGCAAAAGGAAGGTCTTTAGAAATACACAGAACAACTGTATTCTCTAATTTTGAAGCCTCCGCATTGAATCTACGAACAGAAGCAGCACATGTACCTGTATCTAAACTTGGAAAAATATTCAAAATAATATTCTTTCCTTCATAATCAGCTAATGTTTTTACTGATAAATCGTTTGCTACTAATTCGAAATTTGGAGCTTGTGTTCCAACTGCTGGTAGGTTACCAATTGTATTGATAGCATTACCTTGTAATGTAATTTTTGCCATTGTATTTTTATGTTTATATATTTCTAATTAATTCTTTAATTCAATTTAAGTATTTGAATACTGCAAATGTATATTAAAAAATCAATTTAAAATCAATCTAAATAGCAAATAATGGGGAAAACCACTGTTTTTAATAATTTTTATGATAAGATAAAAAAGTCAATTGAAGCTATATGCAGAACAAAATATTCTACATTCCAAAAGAGTTACCCTTGACCACGGTTTCCTGTTTTTCTTTTATTACCGAATAAGCTTTTCCACCATCGTTTTAAGAAAAACTCTTTTCGATGGCTATGGTATTGCTCAGATTTTTTAAACTGAGCTTTCATTCTTTTTCTAGTTTCTGGAGTTTGAATATTCCCTTGGCGCTCAACTTTAGCCTGATATTCGGCCATTGCCTCTTTCTCTCGCTGCTCTTTCTCTCGTTCAATCTTTCGAGCATCTCTCTTTCGCTTATGCTTTATTCGCATACTTCGGCACCCTACAATACTAAATGCAAAACTAAATATTAGTATAAATACCAGTAATTTTTTTACGGTCATAAGCTTCTCATATATGTGTGTCTGCCTTTAACGAGGGCGTTGCTAATATATTGTAAGGAGTTTTTTATTCCTCTTCCTGCTCATCGGTTTTTATATAATTAATTTCGGCAAAAGGAAACCAATCATCAAGCGATTTTCTAACATCCTTTTCAAGAGTCTTTTTAGGAACTTCAAGATATTTCATATCTTTCATATTACTCATACCTTCAGGCATAAACTCCAATGGATTATTCGATAAATAAAGCTTCTCAAGGTTCAGAAGATATGCAAACTCCTCTGGCAACTCTTGAATTTGATTATATCTTAGGTCAAATGATTCTAACTGAACAAGGCCTCCAATTTCTCTTGGTAAATATGCAATCTCATTATGAGATAAATCTAATTCCCAAAGCACTTTAAGCTCTCCAATATTTTTTGGCAGCTTACTGATTTTACAATTCGATAATGTTAATGAATTTAAGAATTTTACACCCTTTAATGTTTCAATAACATCTGGCAGCTTTAGCTTATCGTTATTACTTAAATCTATAGATTGCAATCTGTCGAATAATTTCACTTCCTCTGGCACTCTAGAAAATTTATTATCCTTAAGGATTAGTTCCATAATATTCTTATTCTGAGAAATAAATTTAAAGCTTGTATCCCATGCCATTGCAGGATTTGAGCTTAAATCAAGAGATCTTAGCCCTGCCAAATTTGCTACTTCAAAAGGTATGGTATCAAGGTTAAGATGACTCAAATCAAGACTTTCAAGACTTAATATTCTTGCCAAAGGAGTAAATACTACTTTAAGGTCGAGATATTTACAACCCGCTAGACTAACTTTTAATAATTGAAAGTCCTTAAGATTTTCTGGAATGGTTTTTAATGGATTATATCCTGCATATATTTCTTCAAGGTTCTCAAAATTGCGATCATCAGAAGTATCGAAAAATAAATTCTCAATATTATTATGGTCAATATATAATCTCTGTAATTTTCTTAGTTTTCTAAGACCCTCAGGAAGTTCATATATCTGATTATCAGAAACTATTAATATCTGAAGATTTCTAAATCGATATACATTTTTAGGAATTTCTGTTAGCCCTTGGCTCGATAAGTCTAAAATAACAACTTCTCCAGAATTTTTCAACGCTTTCTCAAAGTCGGTATAAACTTCTTGCTTTTCTAATTCCTCTTCAGTTAATAACGATTGAGCAATGGCTATGGACGATAATATCAATAAAAAACTTAGTGTAAGTATACGTAACATAATATGATCTTAGATTTGTAAACTATAAAATATGAAAAGTCAAAGCTATGAAAAATTCTGATACTATTTAATAGCAATCTTGCAATAATTGCGTTAGAATGTTATCTTTGCATACTATTAATATTATAGTGCATTTATTATCTACATAAAACTAATAGATACTAATGAACTTTAGCTCTAATATATATTGGAATAAAAAAAACATACGAAACATATGAAACATATGAAATCAATTAAGGAAATTAGTCTCAAAGGCAAGAAGGTAATAGTGCGAGTGGATTTTAATGTGCCATTAAACGACCAGCAAGAGATAACCGACAATACAAGAATAATTGGTGCATTGCCAACAATTCAGAAATTAGTTGATGATGGAGCAGCGGTGATACTAATGTCGCATTTAGGTCGTCCGAAAGGCGAAAAGATTGCTAAGTATTCATTACAGCCTATTGCCAAAGAGTTGGCAAAACTTATTGGCAAACCTATAAAGTTTGTTAGCGAAGTATTATCTCAAGGAGTAAAGAAAACTGCCTCTGAACTTGAGGATGGTGATATTATGCTATTGGAAAACCTTCGTTATTGCTCAGGCGAAACAAAAGGTGATGAAAATATGGCTAAAGAATTGGCCTCACTTGCTGATGTATATGTTAACGACGCCTTTGGTACAGCACACCGCCGTCATGCCTCTACTGCGGTAATAGCAGACTATTTCCCTAATAACAAATACTTTGGATTCCTTATGGAGCATGAAGTATTAAACTTAGAAAGAGCATTAAACACTAAAGAAAATCCATATACAGCAGTAATTGGTGGCGCTAAGGTTTCCTCAAAAATTGACATCATTAGAAATCTTATTCCTAAGGTTGACAATATGATAATTGGTGGAGGCATGAGTTTTACTTTTATAAAAGCCATGGGTGGCAAAATTGGAAGTTCGCTTTATGAAGAGGACAAGCTTGAACTTGCCAGCGAAATTCTTAACGAAATGGTTCTTGCGGGAGTTAATATTTACCTACCTACTGATGTAATTGCTGCTGACAAATTTGATAATAACGCTAACTATAAAGTTGTTGACTCAAACAAAATTGATGATGGATGGATGGGCTTAGATATTGGGCCTGAAAGCCTTAAGCGATTTGCAACGGCAGTAAAAGATAGCCGTGTTGTACTTTGGAATGGCCCAATGGGAGTTTTCGAAATGGATAATTTTAGTAAAGGAACTAAAGGGGTAGCAATAGCCGTTGCTGCAGCAAGTACTTCAGGTGCATTTACTGCAATTGGTGGTGGCGACTCAGTAGCTGCTATTAATAAATATGACCTTGGAGATATGCTTAGCTATGTTTCAACTGGTGGCGGGGCTATGCTCGAATACCTAGAAGGCAAAGTATTGCCAGGAATTGAAGCTATTGAAAAATAGGCTTTATAAAATATATTGGGTATTGCATTAAAAAACTATAACCTTTTCATAATAAAATCGTAATAGTTGGATTATATATAGATTAAAAAACAAATATGATATGAGTGATAATTCAAAAAGCTTAAGAAATTTCCTAATTGGTGCCATTACGGGTGCTGCTGCAGGTGTAGCAATAGGGCTATTATTAGCTCCTGAAAAAGGAGAGGCTACTCGCGAAAAATTAGCCAATAAACTAAACGACCTTGAGGATGAAATGCTTGATAAAGTAAATGATTTTATTGATGTTGTAAGCGAAAAAGGAGTAGAGTTTGCTGCTGATATTAAAGAGAAAGCTGCTGATGCTACTGAAAAGGGAGCAGAATATGCTAGTAAAGCAAAAGAGAAAGCTGCTGGAGTTACAATAAGTGCTGAAGAAATTGCCAATGATATGAAAGAAATGGCAGAAGAAGCACTAAAGAATTCTAAAAACAAAGCTAAGGAGGTGTAAATATGAGCTTTTCTGATTCAGAGAATCCAATTAATGAATTGCCAAATCAAATTAAAGAATCAATAAATGCAAAAATTGATTTATATAGTTTGTTTTTGACAAAAAAACTAAGCCGCTTAGTTCCTCTTTTTGTATTAGGGCTAATTCTCGGTTTTATATTCTTATTTCTAACTCTTTTTCTTTCTCATGCATTTATTGCTTGGTACGAAGATTATATTGGACGAGCTTCTACTGCCGCCTTAATTGTTAGTGGTTTCTACTTATTGGTAGGGCTTATTATATTCATATTCAGAAAACAATTATTGTACAAACCTATTCAAAAAGGAATAGTTGGAGAATTAAGCTTTAAAGATATTCATCCTTCTACCGAAATTGGAAAGATATCTTGTATGGAAGACCTAAACACTGCTCTTAATAATGCGCAGATTAAAAGTGAACAAGCCGATAGCGAATTAGGATTCACCGTTGAAGAGTCTAAAGAATATTTCTCTTTTGATTCCATTAAAACTAGGTTTTTTACAAATATTGTAGAAAATCCTAAGCCACTAATCGGGGCTGTATTACAGTCTATTATGACTTTTCAAAGTTTTAAATCTAAAAGAAAAAGACGAAAACAATAATGATAAAAGAACTTGAAAAACGTAGTGGATCAAAATGTGAGCTTTGTGGTTCTATAAATAATTTGGGAGCATATAAAATTCCTCCAATTGAAAGTGAAGATCTTGCAAAAAGCATATATCTATGCGAAAATTGCAAAACACAAATTGAGGATAATGATAAAGTTGAGGTGAATCATTGGCGCTGCCTAAATGATACTATGTGGAGCGAAGTGCCTGCGGTTCAAGTAATGGCATGGAGAATGCTAAGCCGATTAAAATCTCATGGATGGCCAAACGATTTGCTCGAAATGCTATATCTTGACGAAGAAACTATGGCTTGGGCAAAAAGTAATGGCGATGGAGAAGACGATAAGCCTAAGCATATTGATAGTAATGGCAATATTCTTCAGAATGGCGATACTGTTTTACTAACTCAAACTCTAAATGTAAAAGGCTCTAGTATAAATGCAAAGCGAGGTACTGCTGTTCGCAGAATTAGACTTGTGGAAGATGAGCCTACACAAATTGAAGGAAAAGTTGAAGGACAACAGATTGTTATCTTAACTAAGTTTGTTAAGAAGAGTTTG
This sequence comes from Bacteroidales bacterium, assembly GCA_029932765.1. Lineage (GTDB taxonomy): Bacteria > Bacteroidota > Bacteroidia > Bacteroidales > UBA1556 > UBA6267. The sequence continues at coordinate 18,707 of JAOZPM010000039.1, forward strand.
TAATCTAAAAACAAGAAAATCCTAATAAAAAATGCCGAAATCATAATATGATTTCGGCATTTTTTTTGAAATTGAAAAAATCCTATAGAGCCGATAACTTGGCAAAGTTAGTTTTCTCTAGCTTAGCTTTAGCATATTTACCATCAACAACCAATTTCTTAACCTTATTATCCGAAGGTAGAGTAAACATTGCCTCTGTAAGAATTGCCTCCACAATTGAGCGCAAACCACGAGCACCTAGTTTAAACTCTATCGCTTTATCAACAATATAATCATTACCACTTTCCTTAAAAACAATTTCAATTCCATCCATTTCGAATAACTTATGAAACTGCTTAGAAAGTGAATTCCTAGGCTCACTAATTATCCGTTTTAAAGTTTCCTTAGTAAGTGGATGAAGGTAGGTAAGCATTGGCAAACGTCCTACAATTTCGGGAATAAGACCAAAGCTACGAACATCTAATGGAGAGATATATTGCAGCAAATTATCTTTATCAATTACATCGGTTCCTTTTTTATTATAACCAATTACATTGGTATTTATTCTGCTAGCAATTTTGCGCTCGATACCATCAAAAGCACCACCAACAATAAATAATATATTCTTAGTATTCACTTTTATCATTTTCTGATCGGGGTGCTTACGCCCTCCTTGTGGTGGAACATTTACTTCCGAGCCCTCAAGAAGCTTTAATAAAGCCTGCTGAACACCTTCGCCACTAACATCACGAGTTATTGAAGGATTATCACTTTTACGAGCAATCTTATCTATTTCGTCAATAAAAACAATTCCTCGCTCTGCTGCTTCAACATTATAATCTGAAGCTTGTAGCAGTTTTACTAATACATTCTCCACATCTTCGCCAACATAACCCGCCTCGGTAAGTACGGTAGCATCAGCAATACAAAATGGCACATCAAGCATTTTGGCAATAGTACGAGCTATTAATGTTTTACCTGTTCCTGTTTCTCCTACCAATAATATATTCGACTTTTCAATCTCAACATCATCCTTATTCTTACGATGGATCATATTATAATTGATACGCTTATAGTGATTATAAACTGCTACCGAAATAACTCGTTTTGCTTCGTCCTGACCAATAACATATTCATCCAGATAACCCTTAATATCAATAGGTTTCATCAATTTAAGCTCTTTAGCCCCCGAGCCCTTTTTACTAGCAACCTCCTCACCTATTATATCTTTTGCTTGGTCTACACAATGCTCACATATATGTCCTTCAATACCCGAAATCAAAATTTGAACATCCTTACGCTTTCTACCACAAAAGGAACATACATCGTCTTTTTTATTTGCCATCTTTTCTTTTATTTCTACTCATTGAAAGCTATACCAAAAATATTTAGCAAGCTATTTTAATGATTATTATATTAGTTCATTTGCATATGTATTATAAACAAATAAACCTATGATGATATTACTTTCTCTTAAGAATTTCGTCAATCATACCATACTTTAAAGCCTCTTCAGCAGTCATCCAATAATCGCGGTCTGAGTCTTTCCAAACTTGCTTATAAGTTTTATTAGAGTGATTAGATATTATTTCATAAAGCTCTTTCTTAAGCTTCTGAATTTCGTTATGAGTAATTTCAATATCCGAAGCTTGCCCCGAAACACCGCCCATAGGTTGGTGAATTAATACTCTTGAATGAGGAAGTGCCGACCGTCTACCTTTTTCGCCAGCACATAATAATATAGCACCCATAGATGCTGCCATTCCTGTACAAATTGTAGCCACACTAGGTTTAATATATTGCATAGTATCATAAATACCTAAACCTGCATATACAGAGCCTCCAGGAGTATTAAGATATATTTGAATATCCTTAGTTGCATCTACTGATTCTAGAAACAACAACTGTGCTTGAATTATATTTGCAACATAATCATCAATTGGTACTCCCAAGAAAATAATACGGTCCATCATTAATCTCGAAAACACATCCATACTTGCAACATTAAGTTGGCGCTCTTCTATAATTGTTGGTGAAATATAATTATTAGATACAGCAGAAGAGTATTGATCAAATGCTATACTATTTATACCATGATGCTTAGTAGCATATTTTCTAAATTCGTTATAATCCATTATTGTGTTTTTTATTAAATGATTAATAATGTGAAAGTAATAGTCACTTTGCCATTTCAATTAATGCAAAAATAGTGATTTTTATAAACCATTCTACATTTGCAAGAGCATAAAATCCGTTAAAACAAAGCATAAAAAAAAGCTCACAGTAAATTGTGAGCTTTATATATCTATTAATCGACTTGCCTAATTACTTCTTCTGGCTTGCCGCTCTTTTGGTCATAATTTTTACAAAATCATCATAGCTAATATTCACCTCTTCTGGCTTAATATTATCTTTAAATAACTTCGTAAGCTTTTGCTCAACAATTTGCTGAGATACTTGCTTAATTTGCTCTTGATCTTGCATTACCGAATCGGTAACTTGTTTAAGGATTTCTTCATTTCCTTCAGTTTGTCCACCGAAAGCTTGAAGTCCTAAAATCTCACCTACTCTTGTTCTTAACTCTTGCTCAGAAGTTATAAGGTCGTTCTTAACAATAAGATCTTCCTCTAGCAACTGCCAACGAAGAGTATCGCGGTAACCCTCGTACTGACCTTCTAATTCCTCTCTAGAAATTTGTTGGTCTTTCTCCTCACGACGATTTGACTCAAGAATCCACTCTTTTAAGAATGCGTCAGGTAAATTTAAATTTGTTTTTTCGATAATGGCCTCTATAACGTCGTTATAAAAACTACGGTCAGACTCAGCCTCATACGATTTCTCAATATCTTCAGTTACTTTAGCTCTTAAATCAGCTTCAGTTTTAATTTCTGCACCAGGGTATACTTTAGAAAAGAATTCTTCATTCATTTCTGCTTCTTCAATATGGCTGATTTCAACAATATCGAATTTGAAATCACCTTTAATATCAGCAGCTTCAGGAGCAGTAATTCCTAATATAGTAGCTAGCTCAGCGTCGCTCTTGAAAGCTTTAGCAGGATTAAACTTGATAGCAGCACCTACTTTTTTGCCTACAAACTTAGTCTTAATAGTCTTAAGCTTAATTTTTTCTAAACTAAATGTTGCTTTATCGTTTACAATTCCACCTTCTTTAGTTTCCTTACCATCCTCAGCAAGTTCAGTAAGAGTACCCATTACCACATCATTTTCAGAAGTAGTTTCGGGGTTTGATTGAGTTCCCATTTTCATGCGAGCCTCATCAATATATTTATCAACATCCTCGTCTTGAGCCATCAATTTATTATACTGAATCTTATAAGACTCGTCTACCTTAAAGTCTATCTCTGGTTTCAAACCAATGATATAATTAAAAGTAAACTCTTTTTCATTCTTAAAATCAACTAGCTTTTGCTCTTCAGTATCAGGCATAGGTTGTCCTAATATTTCAAGCTTTTGCTCTTTAATATATTTATCTATTTCTGTTCCGATAAGATTACTAACAACATCAGCAGTTACAGCCTCTCCATATTGTTTCTTAATCATTCCAAAAGGAACCATTCCTGGTCTAAAACCTGGAATATTAGCTTGTTTACGATAATTAGTAAGAGATTTTTTCACCTCTTCAGCGTAATCACTTTCAACAACTTTCATTGTAAGTTGCAAAGCTAAATCGCTTGTTGATTTTTGAGTAATATTCATTACAACAAATTTTAAGTATTTATTAAATTAAAAAAAAATGCACCTCTCGGGTGCATTTAATATTCAAGAATAGTGCTTGAACTCAAAATTGGTGCGGATGAAGGGACTCGAACCCCCACGTCTCTCGACACTAGATCCTAAGTCTAGCGCGGCTACCAATTACGCCACATCCGCAATCATTTCCCCCAATTTCGGGGCTGCAAAGATATACATTTTTTTTATCCAACAAATATTTTTTTACTAATTTTCGGCATTTATTATTTTACACTCATCATTCTGATATATAAGTGATTGCATTAAGTATTTATTTTTATTTAAATGATGTATAATAAATAATATCACAAATTATGCTTTACAACAATATAATACGATATACATCTGCTGAGCATTACGTTTTTTTACTACTTTCGCAAACCATTTTCGGAGAGGTGCTCGAGTGGCTTAAGAGGCATGCTTGGAAAGCATGTAAACGTGCAAATGTTTCGGGGGTTCGAATCCCTTCCTCTCCGC
>JAOZPM010000135.1:0-6922 GCA_029932765.1 Bacteroidales bacterium
GCAACAATAAGAATTGTACCACGCCATTTCAACCCATTTTTTCCTTTAAGAATAAACATTCCTGAAATTGCTAGAATAATAAGGCCTACCGCAAAAATATCTGATATCCATTTCCAAATAGTATTAGGATTATAATGCAACCAATTCATAAAATGAAATGCAAGTCTTCGTTGAGTTATCTCAGAACTCACCACTCCTGTATTTATATCAATTAGAACTATTCCATTTTTCACAAACACCTTACATATATTTGCATTTCTCTTAGGAAAATAGTGTTTTCGGTATGGGTTTTTTATTCCCAATTCTTCAAGCACCTCCTTAATATCAGTTTTATTGGCTGATTTATTAATTTTTACTTCCTGATCGTATGTATTAGTATTAATTACATAACTAGGATCCCAATCGTTGATATGGTTAATTGCAATACCCGATAATGCGTAAATCAAAATTAAAGCAACAAAAAAGTAACCTAAATCACGATGTGTTGCCCTATTAAATTTTCTTAGTTTTTTTCCCATTTCTATACAAATTAAAAAATGGTGAGCCAATTATTGTCTCACCATCTAAATATACTATTATATAATCATCTTATTAATGATTATGCTCACTAGTTTCGTTATCAGCATCAGCTTCAGCAACCTTTGTTGTAGTATCGCTGTCATTACTTTCTACTTTATCAGTTTCGTTACCTTCGTGCTCAAGTACTGTATATGAACTACATTTTACAGAATAATAAGAGATATACTCTTTTCCTTCAGCTTTTAGTTCTTCTAATTGCTCTTTAAGCGAGGCAATTTGATTTTGAAGACCTTCAATTTCTTGCTTATGCTTGCTATCATTATCAGGAAAATCTCCACCACCATGATGTTCTTCTTCTTCAACATCTTCAGTTTTAGCATCTCCATTTTCAGCAATCATATCTGCAAGCTTAGCTTCTTTCTCTAAAATAAAAGCCTCATCAACTCTAAATTCGTCAACAACTCCAGCTACTTCAATAAATTCGCCACCAACCTCATCAGCACGAAAGTTACCCGACTCATCAGTTGCTTTTACATGAATAGCATTCTCTGGATCTGCAGAATAAATAACTAACTTAGTACCGCCATGCTTACATACATGATCAACCATTCCAGCAACAACTACTGTTTCTCCTGTCATATTACTAATATTAGCTAATAAATCATCAACTGTTAATACAGCAACTTCTGTTTCCGTGGTAACATTCTCGCCTTCAGTACTTGGCGCGTCATTACAAGATACAATTACTGCTGATACAAATAATAATAAAAATAATTTCTTAATCATCTTAATATTTTTTAGTGTGTAAAATTAATAAAAATCTGCTCTCAAAACTCTTTCCCTAAAGCTAGTTTTATTGAGTTTATATTGAAGCTTAAATCTCTAAGCATCAAATAATACTTAGCGATGCAAGGATAATACTTTTTTGTCGATTATTGTATTAGAGTTTTACTTTTTTTTTACAAAAAAAGAATAATTATTCACTTATCTAATATAAATCATTTATAAACTTCCTGGTTTTTGCAGTTTAAGCAAAGGTAAACGCACCTATAAGAGTACAACCTCAATAAAAATATAATAATTCTAATCATTCCATCACCAATACCCTTTCACTTTTTCTTGATACTTCGGTAAACTCAGTATAAATTCAAACTAAAACCTTCTGGCAGGCAGTCCAAAAATATTAACATTCTATTTACTTCACTTAGCAAACAGGGCAGACGCATATTAATTGTCACCAAACCACTATGTATCTTTACTATCGTAATATACAGCTATATATGTAAATTTAAGACGCAAATTTATCATCGAATTACACCTGCCTGCCGGAAGGCGGGCTAATTAATCGAATTTTTTAACTATTTTCCGCAAGCGGAAAAAGTTAATTCGATTAATCCGTGTAATTCGATGACTTTTTTGTAATTGTTTTACTTTATAACTAATGTAATTCCTAGTGAAACAATATGAGCATCAAATTCAATATTTCGCCTATAATAATTATAATCCAGGCTTAGGCTCTTAAAGGCAATTTTCCACAAATGTAGTTTTGTAAACCCATCCTTATACTTTACTCCCAAGCCATATTGATTAGAACTAAATTGTGAGAGGTCATAATCTGAAGTATAATACGAATCTGTTGATAAGTGCTTATTATAAGGAGCAAAATACTTTGCCGCCGATTGATTATAAAATCTATAACTAGGATACAAAGTCCAGCTATGATTCAACTTTATTGGCAATTCAATCTTTACCGTATTTGAATTTATTCCCCAATCATCAAAATAATATCTATAGTAAAGTTTAAGTATAAATCTTTTATTAAGATAGTAACTAAACCTAGCACCAAGAGGAAATTTCATTCTGCTAGATGGCAATCTCTCTATATCGTCGGCCAAATGATAAACATCTGTATTCTGTGTATAATTATAAATATAAACACTTGATGGATTTCCAATAAAATAATTACTCTTATCGCCAAAATATACTCTTTGCATGGGATTTGCCAACCATCCGTATTGAAAGGTAGGTTCCACAAAGAACGAAACCTGAGCTCTTTTACTCAAAATCTGAGCTAAACTCATGGATAAAGCTACGGTATTTCTACGTTCATCATCAATGGCTGCAGTATTTGGCGACCATACCTTAGGACCATCTTTATCTATTGGATTACCATTTTTGTCTAGAATAACGGCATATTCAAAAAATCCTTCATCCAAATCCCCATTAAGATCAGCATAATGATTTAACTCTGCAGGATATTGAGGGTTCCATTTATCAAAAAATACATTTCCTTTAAAAGCTAATTCAGTATTTTTTGAATTAAAAAACCTAGTATAGCCCAAGGATATTCCCAAAGACCTATAATCATATTCCTTGGCTGCACTAAAACCTACTGAGTATATATTATTTCTATCGTCAGAATAATGACTGTAAGCAATATTTCCTCCAAACCAAATATCATCTTTAGCTTCAGAAGAAGATGCTACCCATGGCGAATTTGCTATAACTTTATAATCATCGCCGGGATCTCCCCCAGAGGAAGCGCCAGAAGAAATACGTTTCTTACCACTGCCGTCATTGCTGTCATCTGATGCGCCAGAAAATGGATTTAGATTACTTGATGAAGCAGAGCTATATGCCGAAATAGTGGCATCTATAGATAAAATATCATCATCGGTTAACGGAATTGCAACGCTTATACTAGTAGCAAAATTTGTTAGCTCCTCTGTTCCAATTCCTCCACTTACAGCGGCATTTGCTCCTTGCTGTTTATAAAAACTTGAGAGAATATCTATTTCTGCATTATCGAGCACTCTAAGCTTAAAGATTGTGTCTGTGGCAGAAGAAGAGCTACTATCACTTTCTACATTTTGAGCTTGTGCCACTATAGAATTATAGCTGAGCAGTAATAATATGACTATGATAATTTTCATACTAATTGCAACCGCAGCCCCCTACTGACTTTACTCCTTTAGCTCCTGAACTTCCTTCTCTATAATTATGGAATTTTGTAGAAAAATTATTTACCTTCCTATCATTAAGAACCATATCTGGATCATTAAGATCAATTTTCTCATTATTTTCCACCACTTTACAGGAAGTAATAGAGAATAATAGACCAAAGAATATAAGAAATAATTTATTTTTCATTTATATGGATGTTTTCAGATGTAAAAATACTACCTTTTTCATCAATAATAATGCAATCTATATTAGGTAACTGATTTACCCTATCAATGCCTATTTCTACTCCCATTACAAATATGGAAGTTGCCAGAGCATCGGCTAACTCTGCACTGGAAGCAAACACACTCACGCTAATAATTCCCGATGCTGGATAGCCTGTTTTGGGATTTATTATATGAGAATATCTTTTCCCATTAAAGCTTACAAACTTTTCGTAATCGCCTGATGTTACTACAGCTCTATTGGAAATTGGTACTATAGCAAAAGCTCTATTTTTATTCATAGGATTTGTAATTGCAATAGTCCAATCTTCACCATTGGCATTCTTTCCCCAAGTATTCATATCGCCAGAAGCATTAATAATTCCTGCAACTACGCCTTTACTAATCAATAATTCTTTAGCCATATCAGCAGCATAACCTTTGCCAATTGCTCCAAAGCCAATTCTCATTTTTTTCTTTTTTAGAAAAACCGTACTCTTTTGCTTATCAAGAATTATATTTTTGAAGCCCACTCTAGCAACCGAATTCTCAATATCGACTTCTTTGGGCATTTGTTTCATACTGCCGTCAAAATGCCAAACCTTATCCATTGAAGCATAGGTGATATCAAAAGCACCATCAGTAATATTAGAAATAGCAATGGATCGCTGTATTAATTCAAATAGCTCTGCACTTACTTCAACAGGAGCGACTCCTGCATTCATATTTATTCTACTGGTTTGAGAATTTTTATCCCATGAAGATATGAGCTTTTCTATTCGCTGAATTTCAGTTACTGCTATGTCAATATTCTTAAATGCCGATGTGCTATCAGTATCAACTACTGTAATATCGAAACGACTACCCATAAGAATCATTTTTTTATAAAAAATATCTTGAGCCAGAAAGTCAAGAGTAAGATTTATAAATATAATGATAAGTAATAAACTACGCATTAGATCCAAAAATTTAAGGATATAAAAGTACTATAAAAACGATACTACATATTATTTTTATAGTAATAGGAAAGACTTTTCTGGAGATTTTTCTTTGCTCTATGAATTAACGACTCTACCGAACTAAGGGTTGTTTCCATTATTTCTGCTATTTCTTTATATGAAAGGTCATCATAATTCTTTAGCACAAAAGCTGTCTTTTGATTATCAGCAAGTTTATTAAGTGCAAAATGCAAAGCCTGTTTATGCTCTTGCTGCACCGAAATTTCTTCAGGATTACTTTTAGCTTTATCCTTTATTATAAACTCCCGCGTATCATCTCCTGAAAAAAACCTCTGTATACTCAATACATTTTTATGCTTCTTATTATTCCGTATATGATTCAAGCTCTTGTTTACTGCAATTCGATAAAGCCATGTGGAAACTTTACTATCACCACGAAAGCTACTTGCGGACTTATATAACTGAATAAATACATCCTGAGCAATATCTTTTGCATCATCGGCATCGCCAATAATACCAATGCAAGTATTATAAATTATACTTTGATATGTATCCACTATAAACTTAAAAACAATCTCTCCTTGTCTATTATTAACACCTCCAAGATTATTTAACCCGTTTATAAATTGCTCTTCTGTCATAAATCTATTACAATTTCAAATTGACCCTCTCATAATCGTTTCAAAAATACTATTTAATAGGACACAAAAAGGCAAACAAACTTGCACCTGTATTAAATACCTGATAAAACAAGTAATTTGCGTATTTGCTTCGCATACTATTTTTTACTAATTTTGCTCTACATTAACTAAACTAATATGAATATTTCTATTACAAAGGTAAAAAGATGGGAGAAAGAGCAAAACCTTTCAAAACTAATACAAGCATTACAAACAAATGATGATGATATACGCAGTACTATCTGTTTAATCTTAGGGCGGTTCAACTCTAGCGATGCATTTACTGCTTTACAATATATAGAGAAACATGATGATAATGAATTTGTGAAACTTTCTGCTAGCAAATCATTAAAACATATAATTACTCAAATAGATTTTACACCTCATGAGATTGCTTCACAAGAAGAGCAACTTATTGGTTATACTGCAATACTGGCATAAATCACAAAACCATTACAATATTTTAAGTCGTAATTAATAATAATACGGCTTTTTTTATTGACAAAAAATCGTATTAATTTGTATTAATTTTTAACAGAAAATCATATAATCATAATAAAAAAAAATCTACATTTGCCCCACTTAGTTGTAATAACATTAACAATTTAAAATACCATTTAGTTATGATTAACAAAATTTCATCAAAAGAAGCAATAGCTTTAGAAGACAAGTACGGCGCACATAATTATCACCCACTAGAAGTAGTTTTAGAAAGAGGTGAAGGACATAAGGTATGGGATACTGAAGGTAAAGAATATTTCGATTTCCTTTCGGCTTATTCAGCAGTAAACCAAGGACATTGTCACCCAAAAATAGTTAAAGCTTTAACCGATCAAGCACAAAAATTAACTCTTACTTCAAGAGCATTTTATAATAACGTATTAGGACAATACGAGAAGTATATTACTGAGTTTTTTGGATACGACAAAGTATTACCAATGAACACTGGTGCAGAAGCTGACGAAACTGCTATTAAATTAATCCGTAAGTGGGGTTATAAAGTAAAAGGTATTCCTCAGAATGAGGCTAAGATAATTGTTGCTGCAGAAAATTTTCATGGTCGTACTATTACAATAATCTCTATGTCTACAGACCCTGAGGCTCGTAACGACTTTGGACCATATACTCCAGGTTTTATTACTATTCCTTATAATGATTTGTCAGCACTTGAGAAAGAGCTTAAAGATCCGAATGTAGCAGGATTCTTAGTAGAGCCTATTCAAGGAGAAGCTGGAGTTTTTGTGCCAGACGAAGGATATTTAACAAAAGCTTTTGACTTATGTAAAGCAGCAAACGTACTATTTGTAGCTGATGAGGTACAAACAGGAATTGCTCGTACAGGTAAAATGTTAGCTGTAGATCATGAAGGCGTTAGACCTGATGTTCTAATTTTAGGAAAAGCACTTTCTGGTGGAGTTATTCCAGTATCTGCAGTTCTTGCTGATGACGATATTATGCTTACAATTAAACCAGGTGAGCACGGATCTACTTTTGGTGGATTTCCTCTTGCCGGTGCAGTAGCAATGGAAGCGTTACAAGTAGTTGTTGACGAAAATCTTGCAGAAAAAGCTGAGCATTTAGGAAAAATATTCCGTGC
>JAOZPM010000136.1:0-6872 GCA_029932765.1 Bacteroidales bacterium
CGTTTTCCCTTTACAAAGAATAAATCTTTACAGGCATGGAATGCTGCTGATGAACTTATTGTGAGTTATCATAAAGAAAAAGATAATAATTTGCAAGCTGCAATTATCAATGATAGATTTGGTTACCTAAGTTGTCATTTGAATAATCTAAAACCTATTTGTATTATTGATTTCAAAAGTCAGAAACTTGCAATTGAATATAATCTAAAAGAGAATGATTTTATAATTTCTGAGGATGATTTCGTAAATCCATTATCAGCTTTCCCCAATAAAGTAAAGCAAGCTATCATAAAAATTCCAAAATCCATGGAGCTTTATAGCTTGTATTTGGAGCAAATTTGCGAGAATAGTGATGATGATATTGAAGTTACAGCTGGTTTTATGACCAAATATTTCAATAAGCAAATGATAGAAATTGCCAAGGAATATTTTGAGGAAGTAGAACAATCAAAAGCTAAAAAGAAGGCTCGATTGATATTTATGAAAGGCAAAAAAGCTATTACTAAGCATGAGCTAATTAATAAAGTAAAGATAAATGAAAAATTATATCTTAAGCAATACTATGGTGTATTTGCTTCTTCTAAAATAGATGTAGCAACACGCTATTTGCTAGAGAATATCCATGTAAATAAAGCTGAATTACAAATAATGGATTTGGCTTCTGGCAATGGTGTTATCGCGAATCATATTAACGAATTATATAAAAGTAAAAACTGGGAACTGCCACAATTGCATTTGGTTGACGACTCATTTTTGGCAATAGAATCTTCAAAATTAAATTTTGAAGGCGACAATATCCATTTTTATCAGGATGCAAATATGGAATCCATAAGCGAGGAATCAATGGATATGATTATTAGTAATCCTCCATTTCATTTTGAGCATGAAGAAAATACAGAAATCTCATTAAATTTATTTCGCAAATCAATTTCGGTACTTAAGACAGGCGGTAGAATGATAGTGGTTTATAATCGCCATCTTAATTATATTCCTTTTCTTAAATCCATATTCTCAAATACAAAAATAGTAGCAGAAAGTAATAGATTTGTGGTTGTGGAATGTTGGAAATAATATTATTTTAAAACATTATTTGTAATTTTAAAGAGATAAATATATAAATATGAATGATTTATTGAATATTTGTGTGCCTTGTGGTCTATGCTGTGATGGTACTCTGATTGGCTTTGTAGAGTTAAGTAGTGAAGAGCTGCCTATTATGAGAGAGCTTATGGATATTGAGGAAGCGGATGGCAAAGGATTTATTCTTCACCCATGTAATAGCTTATCTGATGGGTGCAATATTTATTCCAATAGACCAAAGCAATGTGATATTTTTAAATGCAAACTTTTAAAATCTTTTGAGAGAAAGGAGTTGGATTTTTATTCGGCTATTGAGATTGTTGACCTGATAAAACAACAAAAAATTGACATAGAAAAGAAGATTGCAATACTACAAATTGAACTGCAATCTTCTTCATTTTATTTCAAAATAGTAGAATTGAAAAAGATTTTGCATAAAAAGATTGCTGGAAATACAATTAATAAAAATTATTTAGAATTACTATCAGATATTAAGCAGTTAGATATCATACTGTTAAAAGAATTTGGAATTACCTTAGATTGAAAAGTGAATTGATGGGATAAAAATAATTTTAAATAAATATATTAAAAGGGCTTAATGCGAAGATGGATGGTCTCCCTTAGATATTTATAAATACATATTTAATAAATGATTATGAAAATAAACAAGAATTGGCTAAGAGCAATGGGCTTATTAGGCTTATTAGGAGGCCTGATATTATTTGCAGGAGATATGTTATTCTATTATGACCCAAATAATACAAATCTTAAACTAAATATGGGTAATGCCTCTGACCTTAGACTTATGTTAAGTGGAATTTCGGCATTGCTAGCAAGCTGGTTTTACTTATTTGGCTTGGGACAGGTTTATTATGCATTTGAGCCTACAAAACCAGTTGTGCGAAATACTGTATTGGTAAGTTTTGCAGGTATATTAATTTCCTATGGAATTATACATGCTGCATATATTGGTATTGCAGTAACAGCAAAACTTGCAGTTCAAAATCAACTTGATATTGAGATAGCAACCGCCCTCGCAACAGATATTAATCAGGTGCTAAGGTTGTTTATTTATCCAATTTTTGCACTTTTATCTGGGCTCTTTATTTACCAAGTTTGGAAGAAAAAAACTTTATATCCGAGGTGGATTATACTATTTTTCCCGCTAACTCCTTTCTTATTTCAAGGGATAATTGGGAATTATTTATCGGGAAGTATTAGAATTGTAATTATGGGAGGATTTTTAAATCTGATTTTAGTATTATTTTTTGCAGCATCTACAATTGCATTATGGAATGTTAGCGACAAGAGTAAAGTCTAAATATTAATACTTTCCTTAGATTGCCTTTTCTGTATGTGAGTCTTGGGGTTTCCAAAATTTTAATTATCAAATGGATTGTCTAAAAGAATAAATATTTATTGACAATAAGAACCATAGAAACAATGAAATTATCTCCATTATTTATTACCATAATGCTAACAATGCTGTTAAGTAAGACTGCTTTTGCTCAGCTAACTATAAACATAACATCTATCCCTGCAAACACACCTGCGGGAGCAGATATTTATATTGCGGGTAGTTTTAATAGTTGGAATCCTAGTGATACTAATTATATACTAACTGACAATGGAAACGGAACATATCAAATTACTTTTTCGCCAAGCACTGGCAATATTGAATTTAAGTTTACTCGTGGCGATTGGGCTACCGTGGAAGGCACTTCTACTGGTGGCGAAATATCCAATAGAATTTTAAATTACTCAGGGGGTTCACAATCTGTAAATCTTAGTATTGCCGGCTGGAAAGATGGAGGTAGCAGTAGTGGAACCGCTGCAGATAATGTTTTTATTATGGATGCTAATTTCAGTATTCCACAACTCGGACGTACACGAAGGATTTGGGTTTATTTGCCAAAAAATTATTCTCAAACTACCGATAGCTTTCCCGTTATGTATATGCAAGATGGTCAAAATCTTTTTGATGCGAATACAAGTTTCTCTGGCGAATGGGAAGTTGACGAATCGTTAAATTCATTATTCGACGATGGCGATAATGGGGTTATAATTATAGGTATTGATAATGGTGGTGGTTACAGAATTGATGAATATTCGCCATGGATAAATACACAGTATGGTGGTGGTCAAGGCGATGAATATACCGACTTTATTGTATCCACGCTAAAACCACATATTGATAGTAATTATAGAACAAAAACCGAAAGAGATAATACAGGAATTATGGGTAGTTCCTTGGGTGCCTTAATCTCTTTTTATGCTGCCATTGAGCATCAAGATGTATTTAGCAAAGTAGGTGTTTTTTCGCCTTCATTTTGGTTTTCGGATAGTGCTTATACCCATGTTCAGAATAAAGGAAAGCAGTATAATATGAGTTTTTATTTAATGGCAGGGCAGCAAGAAAGCGCAAGTATGGTTCCTAAGCTCAGCCAAATGAAATCTGCTCTATTGAATGCTGGATTTACTAATTCAGAAATAAAATATGTAACCCATGCCGATGGCCAACATAGCGAATGGTATTGGCGCAGAGAATTCCCCAATGCATATATTTGGCTCTTTAATCCTTTGATGAGTAGTACTAATAAGCAAGTAATAAATGATAAAATTAAGATTTATCCAAACCCATTTTCTGATTTTATAACTGTAGATCTTGATAATAGTATTAGTGATACTATTATTATGATTTATAATATTGAGGGAAAATTAGTTCAGTCAGCAATAATTATTAAATCGGGCATAATAAATCTTCAAGAATTAGATAAAGGTATTTATTTTATACAAATTATGGATAATAATAAAGTATTATCCACCCAAAAGATCTTAAAACAGTAGGTTTTGTAAGTATAATGGTATTAATTGCATTGGTAAATGTTTCGTTATTTTTTATGAAAAGATTCTATTAAACAACTTTTGTTTAGAGTTTTTATGTTTTTTAAATCACTAGGTTTTACAAGTTTTATTTTAATAGGTAATACCGTTACTGTCAACACTTAACGTATTTTCCATTATTTCTGACTACCTAATTCTAGGTATATAACCCCTTAATTTATTTTTTATACTGTAAAGGTGTATTTTAAACAAATGCTATACTCATAAAATACAGTATAACAATTATATACATATCATTAGCTAAGTATAAACATCTAAATATTCCTATGAAAAATATGCAAAATAGGTAATTTACCTATATCAATTTGGGTGTGGTATATATTACATTTGTAATCAAATAAAAAATTATAATTACCTAAATCACATTTCTATGAAAAATAAATACAATTCCAGAAATTGGCATATGTATTTTTACGTGGGCTTATTATTTCTATTTGCCTTCAGTTTCAATACGCATGCTCAAGAACAAAGCAAATTGTCTTTTGGAGCAAGAGGAGGTTTAGCAAGTGGTTCCTTTACCACTATAAATAAAGTATCTATTGGCAGCTCACAGCCTGGATATCAAGTTGGGGCTTTCGCAAGCTTCAATATAAAAAGCTACCTTAGTGTAAGCCTCGAGGTATTATTCTCTAATACAGGTGCAGTTAATATTGACCCAGAGTATTTTTATTCTGCAGAAAATGACGCTTTAAAAAATCCTATTATTAACAGCAGTATTATTACTAATCAATTGAGTATCCCCATTCTTATTTCCTACAATATTGTGGATGCAGTAGCTGGAGTTTCGCCTAGAGTATATCTTGGCGGGGATTATAGCTTCAATATGAAAACCAACTCACTAAACACTTCATTAAATAAATTTAACGGAGACATTATTTACACAAATGAATTTTCTGATATGGGAAATAGAGTTGCTAGTAGTGATTATGGAGCAATAATAGGAGCTGGCCTAGACATAGGAAGTGAAAAGATTATTTACACTTTTGATTTACGCTATAGAATTGGTCTTTCTGATATAAACGAAACGACATCCTCATATATAAATAGTGAAATTAAAAGAGATGTGTTTTCAATAATGCTAGGAGTTACATATAAATTATAAAATTTTTAAATATACATATTATGAAAAAAATAATACTCTCAATTTTAGTGGTGTCCTTGTTAGGAATTTTTTCTTGTGCTAAGGACGAAACCGCACCAACGGTTATGCTCAAGGGCGAAAGCACTATGGATCATGTGCTTAATAGTGAATTTATTGAACCAGGTTTTGCCGCTTTCGATGATAAAGATGGCGACATAACGGCTAATGTAAGTGTTAGCAGCCTTGATGTTGATAACACAGGAGAAAAGATTATTACTTATAGTGTTACCGATACAGAAGGTAACGAAGGTAGTGATAGCAGAAAAATAATTGTATTCAATCAAGCAAATATACTTGATGGTTTTTGGAGTGGAGAATATATTTTTCCTTATCCAAGTGGAACTAAAGTAGAATACTATGAAGAAATTGTTTCTTCTGAAACAGTAAATATGGAACTTAGCTTTAATAATATGGGAGGCAATTCCGACTCTCATATTATTGGTAAGTTGAAATCTAATAATTTGACTTTTGCTGATCAAACAATAAATGGGAAGTCATTCTCTGTAACAAGCACTAGCTTGAAAAATAATAATACACTTATTACCATCGAATACACCCTTGACGGTCAAGCGGGTATTTTGGTTTTAGTAAAAAATAATTAATCTCTAAAAATTTAAAACTATGAAATATTTAAAAAACACGATAAGAATGTCAATTCTGGTTTTTAGTTTATTTTTTCTAAATCAGAATGTGATGGCTCAATATTGTAGTGCAGAGGCAAATAATAATAGCCCAATATACATTACTAATATGCAACTAAATACCATTAATAATTCGAGCTCATATTCTAGTTATGGGTACGAAGACCATACATACCTTAGTACGGATTTATATCAAGATAATAGTTACAATTTATATGTACAATTTAATTATCCAAATAACATTAATTTATTTGTATGGATTGATTTTAATGATGATGGTGACTTCTACGATAGTGGAGAACAGGTGTTCTCATTATACAGTTATACTGGCAATAACTATAATGCAAATATAGTTATTCCTAGTAATGCTACACCTGGCAACCATAGAATGAGAATAAGAAATACTTATAGTACATATACAAATTATGATCAGCCTTGTGGAACTTCTGTATATAGCGAAGTTGAAGACTATACTGTAAATATTGTTCTTTCTACAGGAGTACGAGTTACAGATATAATTCATGATGATTATAATAATTTTGCCACAACAACAGATTCTGTTGGTGTTACAATTAAAAATTATTATGCTTTCAATATAGATACTTTTGCTGTTAGCATGTCAGTAATACAGCCTAACGGCTCCATTATTAGTAAAAGTGAGACGTATTATGATACTCCACTTAATGGAGGAGCTATTATTACAAAATACATTAAAAATGTAGATTTTACCCAAGGTGGTAATTACGAAATCACAGCAATAACTTCAACTGCTTATAATCCTGGAGTTGATAATTATGCACTTACCGAAACAATAGATCAGTCTCCTTTTGCTACACCTTATAGTGAGAATATATATACTCATAAAGACTGGTGGAATGCCGGAAGTAGTGGATATTGGGATGGCTGGTCAATGCGTACGCAGTTAACAACAATAACAGAAGACAGCCTTATAACTCCAGCATTTAAAGTGAGTAATGATAAATTATTATTCTATTATAATGCTAATAATTCCTATCTTACAAATGGTGATACAGTAATTGTACAAATTGCAGAACAAGGACAGCCTTATACAACTGTAGATACCTTATATAATGGCTATTATGGTT
>JAOZPM010000137.1:0-6859 GCA_029932765.1 Bacteroidales bacterium
GACATACTCTGCGTAGGTCTCGAAGCTATTTCAATAACCTTTTCATATTCTTCAGGAGTTAAATCTTGATAGAAAAAATGAATAGGATTAATTTTCTTACCATTTTTAATTACCTCATAATGAAGGTGCGGTCCTGTTGAGCGTCCAGTATTTCCAACATATCCAATTATCTCTCCTCGCTTTACTTTCTGACCTGGTCTTACTATAATTTTGCTACAGTGAGCGTATAATGTTTCATAACCATAACCATGATTAATTTTTACAACTTTACCATAACCACTCATCCTTCCTTTCTGTCTTTCTACAACGCCATCGCCTGTAGCATATATTGGAGTTCCTGTTGGAGCAGAAAAATCAATACCAGCATGCATACGAAGAGTCTTATAAATAGGATGAATTCGGTAACCAAAGCCTGAAGCTATACGTCGTAAATCCTTATTTGATACCGGCTGAATTCCAGGAATTGCAGCAAGCATATCTTCTTTTCTTTTTGCAAGCTTATATACCTCATCAAAAGACTTAGATTGAACATAAAGCTCACGACTTAATAAGTCTATCTTCTGAGTTGTTTCTGTAATTAGCTTACTATTATCATAACCCTTTAGGTTATTATAGCGATCTACTCCACCAATACCTGCTCTACGTTCGTCAACTGAAATAGGCTCCGCCTCAAATATTGTACGATATATATTATCGTCTCTATCTTCGATATCACTTAAAACATTCTGTAACTTATCAACGCGATTACTCAAAAGCTCAAGCTGCATTGTATATTGACTATTCTCTCTTTTTAGCATTAACTCCTTTGGAGAATCGAAAAAAGAATAGGCCACAAACAAAACTAAAGTAGCAAATACAACACCCCCTATTAAATAGTTGACACTTTTCTTTAGGTAGTCTTTTTTGCTCATTTTCACATGCTCAAGGACTAAAGTATCGGGGTTAACTTTATATTTTCTATCTGACATACAACTAATTATCTAATTTTTATTTAACGCGGCAAAATTAATTAAAAAAATTAACTTTGCATTCTTAAATATATAAAAATAGTTAAAGACATTTTATAACCACTAAGCATTGATAATGTACCGGTTACAAAACTATTTAACAGCCTTAAATAGATATGATTATGCAATCAAAAGATATCAGACAAGCGTTTTTAGATTTCTTTGAAGAGAAATCTCATAAAATAGTTCCTTCAGCACCTATGATTATCAAGGGCGACCCTACACTTATGTTTACCAATGCTGGAATGAATCAGTTTAAGGATATCTTTTTAGGAAATAAATCCCCCATTAATCCTAGAATTGCCGATACTCAGAAATGCCTTCGTGTTTCGGGAAAGCATAACGACCTTGAGGAAGTTGGCCACGACACCTATCATCATACCATGTTCGAGATGCTTGGGAATTGGTCTTTTGGCGATTACTTTAAGAAGGAAGCTATTAATTGGGCTTATGAATTTTTAGTTGATACACTTAATATATCAAAGGACACTTTATACGTAACAGTATTTGAGGGCGATAAAGAAGATAAGCTAGATGCCGATATGGAAGCACTTGATTTTTGGAAGGAGAAATTTCCAGAATCTCAAATTCTTTATGGTAATAAAAAAGATAATTTCTGGGAAATGGGAAGCCAAGGCCCTTGTGGTCCTTGCTCCGAAATACATATTGATATTCGCTCTGAGGAAGAAAAGAAAAAAACTTCAGGAGCCGATTTGGTAAATATGGATCACCCACAAGTAATTGAAATATGGAATTTAGTATTTATACAATATAATAGGAAAGCTAATGGACAGTTAGAAAACCTTCCTGAAAAACATATTGATACAGGAATGGGTTTCGAGCGTCTTTGTATGGTTAAGCAAGGTGTACAGAGCAATTACGACACTGATGTATTTCAGCCAATGATACAGCAATTAGCTGCTGCGGCAATGGTAAAATATGGAGAGAATGAGCAAACAGATATTGCTCTTCGTGTGATTGCTGACCATATACGCGCTATTGCTTTTAGTATTGCTGACGGACAGTTGCCTTCTAATAATAAGGCCGGATACGTAATCCGTAGAATACTACGCCGCGCCATACGTTACGGATATACTTTCCTGAATTTTAAAGAATCATTTATCCATTCTCTTGTTCCTATGCTTATAAGCGACCTTGGTGATGCATATCCTGAATTGAAGAAAAATAAGGACCTTATTATTAATGTGATAAAAAGCGAAGAGGAATCTTTCCTTAATACTCTTGCAAAAGGGCTTACACTTATAAATAAGATTTCTGCTGATATAAAGAAAGCAGGAAAAGATACCGTTGACGGAAAAGTTGCTTTTGAGTTATACGATACTTACGGTTTTCCTTTAGACCTTACCGAACTTATACTATCGGAGCAAGGGCTAAAAGTTGATATTGATACTTTTAATGCAGAAATGCAGAAACAAAAAGAACGCTCTAGAACTGATGCCGCTAAGGAAACTGATGACTGGGTAATTATTGAAGATACTAATAGTGAGTTTATGGGCTATGATAATACAGAAGCTGAGATAAACATTATAAAATATCGCAAACAAATAATTAAGAAAAAAGAGGTTTATCAACTAGTATTTGATAAAACACCTTTTTATGCTGAAAGTGGTGGACAAATTGGCGACAGTGGTCATATAGAATTTAATAATGAGAAAATATATATTACCGACACGCAAAAAGAGAACAACCTTATTGTTCATTCTACAAATAAGCTTCCTACAGATATTAGCGCAACTTTTGAAGCTGTAGTAAACAAAGAACGCCGTTTAAATATTACCAATAATCACTCAGCTACTCACCTATTGCATAAAGCATTGCGCGAGGTATTGGGAGAGCATGTGGAGCAAAAAGGATCGTTGGTTACCGATAAAGGATTACGTTTTGATTTTTCTCATTTTAATAAAATGAGTGATGACGAAATATTAAAAGTTGAAAGTATAGTAAATGCTGACATTCGTAAAAATATTTTGGCAGATATCCGCATTGACGTATCAATGAATACTGCAACTCAAATGGGAGCTATGGCTCTATTTGGAGAGAAGTATGGTGATAAAGTTCGTGTGGTAAAATTTGATGATTCGGTGGAACTTTGTGGCGGTACCCATGTTGGAGCAACTGGGCAAATTGGAAGTTTTATTATTAAACAAGAAACATCTATTGCGGCAGGCATTCGCCGTATTGAAGCTATTAGTGGTGCTATGGCAGATGAGCTTTTCAACGAAAAACGATTGGTAATAGAAAACCTTAAAACAGTTTTCAAAAATCAGAAAGATTTGGTGAAAGCTGCTGAACAAATGATAGCCCAAAATAAAGAATTACAGAAAAAAGTTGAACAACTTAATGATATTGCTTTAAGACAGCAAAAACAAGAACTCCTTAATAAATTTAAAGAGGTAAATGGTATAAATCTTCTTGCTTCACTAGAAAAATCTGATATTAATGATCTTAAGAAAATTGCACAACAGTTAATTTCTGAAAACAGCAACTCTATTGTGGTTTTTGGAACTATTGCTAATAATAAACCAAATATATGCGTTGGTATTTCTAAAGACCTAATTGAAAATAAAGGATTAAATGCTGGAGCAATTATTAGAGAATTGGCAAAAGAGATACAAGGCGGCGGCGGCGGACAAGCCAATATAGCAACTGCTGGCGGCAAAAATACTGATGGTATTAATAATGTATTTACTAAGATATTAGAATTAATATAATTAATTATATATTCCGTTATGACTAAAATAATATCCATACTGCTAATAGCATTCTTATTTTCGATAGTAGCCTGCAACAATAATCATAAGGATTTAAATATTGATTTATCTTCAATTGAAAAACCCAAAGTGGATATCAAAAGGTATGGCAAAACAATGTTTGCCATTCCACAAGATAAGTTTTTAGATACCGTAATGACCTTCGCCAATCAATTTCCTCTGTTTTTTGAAGGAGGGCGCTCTGACTCTATTGCATTATTAACTCTAAAATCTTTTTTTGCAGATAACTATATGCAAGAGTTGAATACTGAGGTGCAGAATAAATTTCCTGATTTATCGGATATTGAGGCGCAATTAGCCGATGCTATGCAGCATTTCAAGTTTTATTTCCCACATTCTGCGGATTATAATTACTACTCATATATATCGGGGCTAGACTTGGCTTTCCCTATTAAAGTTGCTGATAATAATATGATTATTGGTCTTGATTTGTATTTAGGAAAAACAAAAGTATATGACCTTAGTGGTTTTCCTAAGTATAAAAGCAAGTGGTTGATTAAGGAATCTTTAGCTCCTGACGCTATGAGCGAATTGGCTTCGGGTATAATGAATGCGCCTGACTTATCAGCAAATCTGCTTCATCAGTTTATTGAACAAGGAAAGCGTTTGTATTTTGTAAATGCAATGATTCCATCAATTTCGGATACGCTACTATTGAGATATAATAAAGAGCAATATGATTGGTGTATTAAGAATGAAGCTCGTTTATGGTCGCTAATGATTGAAAATCAGTTTCTTTTTAATAATGAGAAAAGTGTTCAGAAGAAATTTATGCAAGATGGACCTTTTACAAGTATTCTTTCGTCTGCTGCACCTGCTCGCTTGGGAGAGTTTATAGGCTGGCGCATTATTAGCTCATATATGAGCAGTAACGAAGGCTCTTTGCAAGAATTATTATTGGAAGATGATGACCAAATGATTCTGAAAAAATCGAAATATAAACCTGAGAGGTAATTCAGTCTTCAGTAATCAGAAATCAGTAATCAGTCTTCCTCTTTTTAAAAGGGATTACAGATTTAAGATTAGTTAGATTTGCGATTTGTTTAAATCACGAAATTTTGATAGACTTTCAATAATCTAAGCCTTTTATAAACATTAATTGAAGTTTGAATGGTAAGCACATCTGCAATCTAATATCGTTAATCTACAATCTGAAATCAATCATAGAGTAACTATAAATTTTGAGTTTAAAGCACCTTCTCCTTTCACCTTTATTTTCTTAAACTTTCAGCGTTTCGCCTTCTGATTTTGCAATAATAACAGCACCACAGGTATCGCTCCATACATTAACCGATGTGCGGAACATATCAAGGATTCGATCCACAGCAAGAATAAGCCCTATTCCTTCTAGAGGAAGACCCACTGCCGAAAGCACAATTGTAAGCATTACCATTCCTGCCATAGGAATAGCAGCTGCACCTATTGAAGATAGTAATGCCGCAGCAACCATAATTATTTGCTCAGTAATACTCATATCAAAACCATAGGCTTGCGCAATAAACATAGCCGCAACAAGCTCATAAAGTGCTGTTCCATCCATATTTATAGTTGCTCCAAGGGGCAATGTAAAGCTCGTTATTTTATTAGAAACACCATCATTTTCCTCTACAGCAGTCATTGTAAGTGGCAAAGTTGCTCCTGAAGATGATGTAGAAAAGGCCGTCATTAATGGTGTTGTTACATTTCTGAAATGCTTAATGGGATCTGCTTTACCAATAAATTTGGTTAATACAGGTAGTGTAATAAATGCATGAGTTGCAAGTGCAATTAGCACTGTTCCCATATATAATCCCATACTCGATACCAAACCCATTAAATCATCTTGGTCGGCAACGGTTTTTGCAACAATTCCTAGTATTCCTAGCGGAGTAAATTGTATTACCCACATGGTTACTTTCATCATTAATTCAAAGAAAGCATTAAAGAAATTTGTTAGTACCATTCGTGGCTTATCGCCAATTTTATTAATAAAGAAGCCCAATAATATGGAAAAGAAAATAATTGGCAACATCTTACCATTGGTCATCGATTGGAAAATATTTGTTGGAATAATTTCCATCAATGTTTGCCCAATAGTCCCCGCGCTTGTGGCCAAACCGTCCACTTCTTGCTCGAAAGAAGTATCGGCGCCAACACCGGGCTTAATAATATTTACAAAAAAGAGTCCCGTGATAATAGCCAAAGTACTTGTGAGCATATAATAACCTATGGTTTTGATACCTAGCCTACCAAGGTTATCACCTCCACCAAGATTAGAAACTCCACTTATTAATGAAGCAAATACCAGGGGAATTATTAGCATTTTTAATGCTCTAATAAACAAATCACCCATCCATGCTATATAGCCCACTCCAGGATTCCAATACAAACTTTTTGTTATTATAGCACCATATTTAGAATAATCTACTTCTCCCAACTCGCTTATTGCTTCTCTAAAAGCTACTTTAGTTTTATAGGTATTACCCTCTAATTGTTTTATCTGTTGAACAAGTTCAACCGGCAAACCATTTTTTTCTAATTGTAATATAGTATTAGTATTTACTATATAATTAGTATTAAAAACTATTCCGTAAATTATTGCTATTATTAAGGCAGCGAGGATTTGCCAGTGCAGTGCTATTTTTTTCATTCTAAATTTTGTGTTTTTAGGATGTAAAAGTATAAAAAATAATCATTCCTTTAAATTTAATAAACAAAGGTTTTTTAAGAAGCTACTTTAATGGCTCTATTTCAGGGCAGACGCATAATTAATTGTTGCCAAACCACTAAGTATCTTTTACTATCGTAATATACAGCTGTATATGTAAATTTATCATCTAATTACGCCCGCCTACCGGATTTCCTCCCGTAGGGATGGCAGACAGGTGAAATTCGATGACTTTTTTGGAATTGTTTTTTTTGCAATATAGCAAGCACTTGTTAACTTTTAGAATAGCTTTAATAATATTTAGTATCTAAAGGGGCTATTTAAAGGGCTTTGCCCTAGGTTTTATTCAAATTTATTTGCATACAAATAATTAAAAAGGTAACTTTACCCCCTTATATAAGAAATATACTGAC
>JAOZPM010000138.1:0-6820 GCA_029932765.1 Bacteroidales bacterium
TCCGCTACCATCGGAGTACCAGTTCATTAAGCTTGTACTATTATATACGCTAGTAAAGGTGTATGTTGAGTCTATTGATTTATAAATACCATAGAGTCCACCACTTGAATTTGCAATAAGTGCATATACATAATTAGCATTAGCAGGACTTACGGCTAATTCAATTCTAGATCCATTATTATGTTTCAGGATCCATGTTGAACCTGAGTTTATAGAAACATATATCTTACCATATTTAGTAGAGCCATAAAGCGTACTGAAAGTGCCTGGTTTATATTCTAAATCAATAAAACTTTGTGTAGATAATTGAGTACTCCAGTTTGTGCCTCCATTAGTAGTTTTGTATACACCACTACTGGTTGCAGCAATTATAGTGTTATTATTAGTAGGATCCAAAATCATTTTATAAACCAACTTGTTCTGACCTAGAGTATAACTTAATCCTGTAGTATTCCACGTTAATCCACCATCAGTAGATTTTAATACACCAATACTTCTATTGTCAGCAGCATCTCTATCTCCAGTTCCAATATATATAGTATTTGAGGTAGAATAATCACTAGGAATTATAATACTAGAAACTCCAAGTACATCATTTGAGTCAGTAAGGCAAATCCAACTACTTCCGTTATCAGAAGTTTTCCATAATCCTCCTGCCGGTGCTCCTATCCAATAAGTATTATTATCTGTTGGGTGAAAAGCTATACAATTCACTCTACCTATACCTGCGTATCCACCAGTTGAGCTACTTGGTCCTAATGATGTCCATGTGTTAGTATTTCCTGTTAAAGATTGTATTTGGTTACTTTGCTTTGCAGTATTATATACTTCCATTGCCGATACAGAAGGAAAATCACCTGTTGAAGGGTCAATCTGGCTCTCCATTTCCCATTGCCAACGTTTAAACTGCTTGTAACCAATAGCCTTTTTTGTAACGCCATTTACTACATACGTGCCACCTTGTACATTATAAGGTGCCCAATATGTATTAAAAGCAGTTTGATAATCATAGAAATTATATTGTGATTTTGCTTGTGGCAAATTACTTAACCATGGTTGAGCTGTGGCTTCAAAAATGCCAAAAGCCAAAAAAAGAAAGAGTAGTATATGTTTCATGGTTTATTCAATTAATGTAGTGATAAGTGATTTTTTGTATAACAAAGATATATATATTTTGATTACTGAGAGTTGTATTAGAAGCAATATTTCAATTATACTTATACTTATTTATTAACAATACTGTAACTACAGTTATAATAACAATGGAGTGGAGTACGTAATTACGTGTAATATAGTTGATTATATATTAAGTTGTTCTTGTTAAATTTTGCTATTTAATTTTTATTTTTAAGGTTATTTTAATATATTTTATGATATAAATTATCTAATTTTTATTGTGAAATGTCAATTCAAAATCTGTACATTTGTTGTTAATATTTACATAAAAATTAGCGTCATAATAAAACATAGGAAAGCTTAAGTACTGTTTATTATTAATTTCTGTTTATTTGCAAGGGATTATATAATGAATATTGATGCTTTCTGACTCACAAAAAAACAATTTTTATATATGAAAAAAACAAAGATGGTTTATACTTTTGGCGATAGTAAAGCTGAAGGTAATGCCAAAATGAAGGAATTGCTTGGTGGTAAGGGTGCAAATCTTGCAGAAATGAATTTAATTGGAGTTCCTGTTCCTCCGGGCTTCACTATTACTACAACAATGTGTGCTGAGTATAATAGACTTGGTAAAGAAGACTTTATTAAGCTTGTTAAGAAAGATGTAGAAGTGTCTATAGCAAAGACAGAGAAATTATTAGGACTTGAATTTGGGTCAGAAAAGGATCCTTTATTAGTTTCTGTACGTTCAGGAGCTAGGGTTTCTATGCCTGGCATGATGGATACTGTTCTTAATCTTGGTCTTAATGATCAAACAGTGGAAGCTATTGCTAATAAAACAAAGAATGAGCGTTTTGCATGGGATAGTTATCGTCGATTTGTACAAATGTATGGCGATGTTGTACTAGGAATGAAACCTGAGTCTAAAGAGGATATTGATCCATTTGAGAAAATAATGGATGAAGTTAAAAGAAATAATAACGTTTCTGATGATACTGATCTTTCTGTTGATTTATTACGCGCATTAGTTGTGCGATTTAAGGCTGCAGTTACTGCTCAAACTGGAAAGAAATTTCCTAACGATCCATGGGAGCAACTTTGGGGTGCTATTAGTGCGGTATTTGATAGCTGGAATACCGAAAGAGCTGTTTATTATAGAAAAATTAATAAAATATCATCGGAGTGGGGAACAGCAGTAAATGTTCAAGCCATGGTTTATGGTAATATGGGCGAGAAATCGGCAACTGGTGTTGCATTCTCGCGTGATTCGGCTACAGGAGAGAATATTCTTAATGGTGAGTATTTAGTGAATGCTCAAGGAGAAGATGTTGTTGCTGGTGTTAGAACACCTCAAGAGATTACTCTTAAAGGATCTAAGAAATGGGCACTACAACAAGGAGTGAGTGAGAAAGAACGAAAGGCGAAATTTCCTTCTATGGAGGAGGTGATGCCTAAAGCATATAAAGAGCTCTTTGAAATACAGCATAAGCTTGAGAATCATTATAATGATATGCAGGATATCGAATTTACTATTCAACAAGGTAAAATGTGGTTGCTGCAAACTCGAAATGGTAAGCGTACCGGTAAAGCAATGATTCGTATTGCCATGGAAATGTTTGAGCAAGGACGTATTGATGAGAAAGAAGTTGTAATGCGTATGGAGCCAGAAAAACTTGATGAGCTTCTTCACCCAATATTTGATACTAATGCGGTGAAACATGCCAATGTATTAACTCGTGGATTGCCTGCTTCGCCAGGTGCTGCAACTGGTCAATTGGTTTTCTTTGCCGACGAATGCGATAAATATGAAAATGCTATTCTGGCTAGAATAGAAACATCTCCTGAAGATCTTGAAGGAATGAATATAGCGAATGGTATTCTAACGGCTCGTGGGGGAATGACTTCGCATGCTGCTGTTGTTGCTCGTGGTATGGGTAAATGTTGTGTTTCGGGTGCTGGAGCAATAGTTATTGATTATAAAAAACGAACTCTTTCAATAGGGAGTAAGGTATATAGAGAAGGTACTTGGATTTCATTAAATGGTACAACAGGAGAGGTTTATAAAGGCGAAATTGAAACAATTAAGCCAAAAGTAAGTGGTGATTTTAGTAAATTATTAAACCTTACCGATAAGTATTCAAGAATGGATGTGCGTACAAATGCAGATACCGGCCATGATAGTATAGTAGCACGCGATTTTGGTGCTAAAGGAATTGGTTTGTGTCGTACTGAGCATATGTTTTTTGAAGGAGAGAAAATTATTGCAATGCGTGAGATGATTCTTGCTAATAATAGAGAAGGTAGGATAGAAGCTCTTGATAAATTATTAGAAATTCAGCAGAGCGATTTTGAAGAAATATTTGAGGCTATGGAAGGTCTTCCTGTAACAGTAAGGTTATTGGATCCTCCATTGAACGAATTTGTGCCTCATAATACTCGTGGACAGCAAGAAATGGCTGATGCAATGGAGGTTTCCTTGGAAACTATTCGGAAAAAAGTGGAAGAACTTGAAGAGGTAAATCCTATGCTTGGTCATCGTGGTTGTAGATTAGGAAATACATATCCTGAAATTACAGTTATGCAAACAAGGGCTATAATGGGAGCTGTAATTGCTCTTAAGAAACGTGGTGTTGTTGCCAAACCTGAAATAATGATTCCGCTAACAGGTACTTATGCCGAAATGAAAATGCAGGAAGATATTGTTAGAGATACTATTGCAAAGGTGTTTGAGGAAACAGAAGATAGTATTGAATATATGGTTGGTACTATGATTGAAATTCCTAGAGCAGCGCTTATGGCTGATACTATTGCTGATTCAGCAGAGTTTTTCTCTTTTGGAACAAACGACCTTACTCAGATGACTTTTGGTTATTCTCGTGATGATGCGGGTAAGTTCTTGCCAATATATTTGGATAAAGGTATTCTTAAGGATGATCCTTTTGCAGTTCTAGATCAAGATGGAGTAGGCCAATTAATAAAAATGGCTGTGGAGAAAGGTAGAAAAGCTAGACCAGATATTAAATTAGGAATCTGTGGTGAGCATGGTGGAGAACCAAGTTCAATAGATTTCTGTCATAGAGTAGGATTAGACTATGTTTCCTGTTCTCCGTATAGAGTGCCAATTGCTAGACTGGCAGCAGCTCAGGCTTCAATACGAGAAATGAAATAGTAAATAGATATTTGTAAATACAAAAGTCGCAATTGAAATTAATTCAGTTGCGACTTTTTAGTTTATAAGTTTAATAGTTTGGAAGTTTAGAGGTTTAAAAGTTTAGAGGTTTGGAAGTTTAGAAGTTAAAATATCGTAGTACGAAACCTCATAACCTGAAACCTCAAAACTTGAAACTTTTTAACTTGAAACTTCAAAACTTAAAAAAATCAATTATATAGCTTATCCGAAAAAGTTCTACCAATATGCTCCGCCCAAGATTCAGTAATGGCAATTCTGCCTGCTTCCCAGCTACTTGGATTTCCGTGTGGGTGTCCATCTTGTTCAAATGCATTAATCTGTGCGGCAATTACAGCCATCCAATAGCTATTGTCAACAACAGTATAATGCGATGCATGCGATATCTCGTGGTTTACTAAGTGCTTTAGTCGGTCTGATTTGTCAAAATCAATACTTATCATTAGGTCGGGTATAACACTATTTAGTTTTTTATTAGTATATATGCTCATAATTCAATGAAAAATTATAGAAACTCCCAAAAGTTAATTATTCTTCTGGGAGTTCTAGGTTCTGTTATTCTATTACTTTAAAACAATATCCACCATTGTCTAGGTATTTCTCTTTATTATTATTCCATGTTTTGTAATATTTGTTTTTTGCTTCATTCATTAGATAAAAATTATTGTCATTTCTCCCATTCAAATAAACCTTGGCATCAACGTCTGTTTTATCACATTGTTGGCTAAAAGTTTGATTACCTCCTCTGTAATTAATGTCTGACCATTGTGAGAAGAAAAAATGACCCGTTTTTTTAGGGATAAGTTTGTATTCTAATGAGTATGTGTTGTTCTCAAAATTATATTGGCAATTTAAAACACTAGCACCATCCGAGTAATGAAAAATTTTATACCAATAACTACTGTCAATTAATAAGTCGAAGTGTTCTATATAAAGGAAATCTACAATGCTAGTATCCATATCAAAGATTGAAGTTTTAAGATAAAATTTGAAATCATCAAGCTGATATTTAGTATCTGTCTTTCGTTCGTATATTGGGTTTTCAATTGAAGAAGAAATAGTTATTGTATCTCCAATATGAAATACTTCGCTAGAAGGGGATAACTCAAATGGTAATACAAATTCGTAAGTTCCATATTTGGGACCACAATCATCATCTTTAATACAAGAATTAGTAGATAGAATAATTGTAAATGCTATTAAGAAAAGAAAGCGAGTGTTCATCATCTCTTTTTTCATAGCTTAATAACTGTTAAATAAATCATTTACCTCGGAACTAGTATTAGAAGTACTATTAAGATAGTCATTAATTAGTAATTGCTTAAAATCATTAATATTTGTGATATTAACATTTAGGCAGTTATACATTTGTTGATTTGAGAAACCACTTACATTGTCTATTACCGTTGTTGATCCGCTATTATGCTCATTTATAGATAAAGGTTCTACTCCATTATCAATTAAATCAAGATATACACCAATTGGAATATGGTTATCAAATTCATTCCATGTTTCTTCTAATTGTCTAAGATATGTTATATTACCAATAGATGTGTTTCCGCTAAGTGGATAGCTTTTATGAGTAAAGCTCATGCCAATATGCTCCGCCCAAGACTCACAAAGTGCAATTCTGCCAGCTTCCCAGCTACTTGGATTACCGTGTGGGTGTCCATCTTGTTCAAATGCATTAATCTGTGCGGCAATTACAGCCATCCAATAGCTATTGTCAACAACAGTATAATGCGATGCATGCGATATCTCGTGGTTTACTAGGTGTTTTAGTCGGTCTGATTTGTCAAAATCAATACTTATCATTAGGTCGGGGATAACATTATGTAAGGCAACTAATGCCACTAGATTAAAAGGTGCTGCTATATAGCTTGCAGAGCTTGCTCCTCCCTGTGTGATTGCAAATGCTGTGTTTGCAGCTCCTAATTGACTAGCCATTATAGAAAATCCAGTTTGTTCTCCACTTGCCCATGCATATATGTCTAAATTGCTTGGAGGAGGGTTTATACCTTCTTGTATGGCATAGTTGTAATATTCATTTATTGCATTATTTATGGTGGCACCACCCCACATCATATGAGTGTGTGAACCTTCTGTTTGCCAACTATGTATATTTGTAATCATATTGCTATAGTTCTGATGTGTTGCAAAGCCAACGTATTTTTCTACTGGATAAAAATAAGAAAATAGATTATTCCATCCATTTATCTTACCTCTAATAGAACATCTATCACCTTCGTACTCTATAAATATCCATATTCTACCCCAAAACTCTTTTTCAAACTTAAAACAACCATTGTTAAGAGTTTGAACAGAGAAAGATTTAAACCAATTACCTTTTATTCTTACTTTTACTCCTCCTACTCCTTTATAAGTGTCGGTGTTGCTAGCATTGGAAAGCTGAGTGTCAAAAACTCTTACATTGCCATAAGGTTTTCTGACACTTCCTGTGGGCGAGCATCCTACTTCTGATGCCCCTGAGCAATCACAATAAGCTTCAATAAC
>JAOZPM010000139.1:0-6808 GCA_029932765.1 Bacteroidales bacterium
ACACAACCTATCAAACATGATAATTTTATATTTCTAAACATTAAACGAGGAGTGAAAAAGAAAGTGTTTGTAAATGAAATAGTTTGTTGTCAAGCTGATGGAAATTATACTACATTTTATTTTGCCAACAGTAAGAAGTCCAGTCTATATTATACTCTTAGTGTAGATGAGAATTTTCTTAAGGAATTTAATTTTTTAAGAGCAAGCCGAAGTTATATTATAAATCCTGCACATATTGATGAAATTAATTTCAACTCAAAATCATCAATAATTCTTACTAATGATATAAAACTTGACGTTTCAAAATCAAAAATCAAGGAAATTGAGCAGTTTTTAGCTTTAAATTACAAATGCTTCACATAGCGAGATTGCTATTTCAGATAGCGAGAAGGGGGTATTCACATAGCGAGATTGCTATTTCACATAAAAATGAGTTTTGAGTACTTTTACTACGATATTTTATTATAAGTTTGTAACTGAATAAATCGAACGTTCTATTTATTCAAGAAAAACAGGAAGCCTCACCAAATTCGCGATACGGTAAAAGCTCCCTGCTATAATTAAACATGTGGCAAGCAAGCTAGCCACACTAATAGTTTGCAAAAATAATAAATTTTTACGTATGAAAAAATTAGATTTAAACGCTTTGGGCATTGTGGAAATGGATGCTAGAGAATTGAAAGAGGCTGATGGAGGTACTGAGATTGGATATTGGCTTGGCTACTATGGTGATATAGTAGTAGATGCAGTCGGAGATGCAATAGCCGCAATAGGAGAAACTCTTTCACATGTACATGTAAGTAGATAATTATAAATAACTAAAACATGAAAACATTTAACTTAAATTCACTTGGAGTAAAAGAACTAACAAGTGTCGAATTAAAGGAAAACAATGGTGGGATTTGGCAATATGTATTTGCTGGATTATTATATTTAGCATCTGAATTTGATGACATTAAACAAGGTGTTAAAGATGCAGAAGCTGGTAATGATTACAATTATACTGGCGGATAAATTATTTAACAACCTCTCACTTAATTAGATAATCAAGTGAGAGGTTAAACGAAAACTATGAAAAAAAAAACAAACATAAAGACCATGCTTTATCCTTCAATAATATTTCTAGGTTTATTAGTAATGTCTAAATATAAACTCTTTTATATAGATGAAATTCCATATTTCCTTGCTTACTATCTTGCAAAATTCTATTATTTACTATTTTAAAAATGCCAATAAATCAAAACATTAATGTTTATTTACTTAAACAACGAAGAGTTATATTCATAATAATAGGAGTATTTTTATTATTAGTAATAAATTTAGTAATAACTTCTATTCCATTTTTAGCAAGTATTGATAGTGTTTCACCTAAGAAAAAACTTATAGAATCTGGAGTAATTACTGCTTTTATTACAGTAATTATTATTGCTCCAATTATAGAAACTATTTTATTTCAGTATTTACCCATTACTATAATTTCCTTTTTTTTAAAAGAAAACAAGTATATTAAACCAATTACTATTATTATATCAGCGATATCGTTTAGTGTAGTTCACATTTATAATTATACTTATTTTATTATGGCATTTATAGGGGGTTTAATTTTTGCATATTTGTTTATATTATCAAAGCAAAGAAAAGAAAATCCGGTTGTTAATTTATTAGTTATTCATACACTTTTAAACCTTATCCCTTTTACTAGAGATTTTATAATATAATGGCCCACCAACTCTTCCCAACCTCCATAACCCAGTTCTCAACAGAGAGTCTAATAAAAAGGCACTCTACCAAGAGCAAGGCTATATATTGGCTATTGATACTTTCTGTTGTGGCTTTTGTTGTGGCTATATTTTGGATAAAAGTAGATGTAAATGTGCATAGCCGAGGAATTATTACCTCAAAAGAACGTATTAGCAAATTAATAGCTCCGATATTTGGCAAAGTACTGTACTTCAATATTAAGGAAAATAGAGAGGTAAAGCAAGGCGATACACTTTTTATTATTGATACTGTAAAAATTCTTAACAGCATAAATATTTCCCAAGAAAAACTACAATTATTGAATAAGCAAACTGCTGATTTAGAATACTTAGGCAATTTGACTAAAAATAGCCTATTAAATGAATCGAAATTAGAGTCAGGACTTTATAAACAAGAACTAAGGCGATTTAGGGCAGAGCTGAAATATCAAAAATCGGAAATTACCATCGCCCATAAATCTCACCTTCGTCAAACACAGCTTTATAATAAAAAGATATTACCAAAGGCAGAATATGAGCAATTTGCTTTTAAATACGAGAATGCCAAACTGATGTATCACAAAATATTCGATAGTCAGTTGGCACGCTGGCAAAACCAACGCAATACCAATATAAACCAACTTTATAGCCTAAACGAAAATCTGAATAATCTGCATAAGGAGCTGGAAAAATGCTATGTGCTTTCACCAATAAACGGCTATGTGCAGAACCTTAAAGGCATAAAAAAAGAAAGCCTTGTATATCCAAATCAAGAAATTTGTACCATAAGCCCAACAACGGAACTGATAGTAGAAACAGCAGTATCAACAAGCGATATTGGTTTAATTAACCTAAATCAAGAGGTAAAATTCAGAATAGATGCATTTAATTTCAACCAATGGGGAATGCTCGAAGGCAATGTATCGGAAATCGCCAATGATATTAGCGTTTCGGAAAACGGAATACCAACCTTTATGATTCGTTGTAAGCTCAATAGCAAACAACTAACTTACCAAGGCAAAACGGTAATTGTAAAAAAAGGAATGACAGTAAATGCTAATTTCTTCCTTATACAACGCACCTTGGCGCAAATGTTTTATGATAATATTACCGATTGGTTCGACCCTAACCAAATAGAAAAATAGAGAGCAATGAGTGGATATAAAAAAAGTTCGGTAAAAGTAAAACAGCGCGATATAATGGATTGCGGAGCTGCGTGCTTGATGTCGGTTTCGGCTCATTATAAACTACATATTCCCGTTTCAAAAATTCGTCAGTTTGCCAATACTGATCGTAAGGGAACCAATGTATTGGGCATGATAGAAGCTGCCGAAAAACTTGGTTTTATTGCCAAAGGTGTAAAAGGTGGTTATGATGCTTTGCTAAAAATTCCTAAGCCTGCAATAGCGCATCTTAAACTAAAAAAAGAGAACCTATTACATTACGTTGTTATTCTAAAGGTATCAGAAAAACAAATAGAGATAATGGATCCTGGAACAGGGGAAATTAAGAAGCAAACAAAGGAAGAATTTTTGGAGAACTGGACAGGAATACTCGTTATATTAGTTCCTGGAGAAACTTTTGAGATAAAAAACGAAAGGGTATCGAATATAGCACGACTTTTCTTTTTGCTCCGTCCCCACAAAATGGTAATAATACAGGCGTTAATTGGTGCGGTTTTCTTTTCAATATTAGGATTATCTACATCAATATATATTCAGAAACTTACAGATTTTGTTTTTGTAAATGGCAATAAAAACCTACTCAACTTAATGAGTGTTGCAATGATTATTATTATTGTAATTCAGATGCTGCTGGGAATATTCCAAACAGTATTTACTCTTAAAACAGGACAGTTGATTGATGCCAGACTAATATTAGGATATTATAAGCACTTATTAAAACTCCCTCAACGTTTTTTTGATACCATGCAAACAGGTGAGATAATATCGAGAATAAGTGATGCAGTAAAAATACGAGCTTTTATCAACAATACTCTCATAAGCCTTATTGTTAATGTGCTAATTGTGATTTTCTCGTTTGTATTAATGTTTTTCTATTCGTGGGAAATGGCATTAATTGTAATGATTATTATTCCGCTTTACAGTATTCTATATTATATCACCAATAAGCTCAATAAAAAGACTGAGCGTAAAGTAATGGAGCAGTCTGCTGAATTAGAAAGTCATCTTGTAGAATCGATAAACACTGTAAGTACAATAAAGCGATTTGGCATAGAAGATTATTTTAATATAAAAACTGAGAATAGATTTATAAAGTTATTAGAAACAGGTTATAAATCAGGTTTAAATTCAGTTTTCTCTTCCTATTCATCAAATTTCTTTTCTCGTGTATTTACAATTATTGTACTGTGGTCAGGTTCATATTTTGTACTAGCTAATGAACTTACTCCGGGAGAATTAATGTCTTTTTATGCAATACTTGCTTATTTTACAGGACCTTTAAGCTCATTAATTGGAGTTAATAAGACCATACAAAACGCCTTTATTGCTTCTGATCGTTTATTTGAAATAATGGATTTAGACGAAGAACGAGAAAATAAGATTATCCTTAAAAAGGAAATGCTTGGAGAAATATCTTTTTCAAATATTTCTTTTAGATATGGCAGTAGAGTGGATGTTTTTCAAGGATTTAGCCTGAATATTCAAAAAGGACAAATTACTGCCATAGTAGGCGAAAGCGGCTCAGGAAAATCCACTTTGATTCATCTATTACAAAATATTTATCCAATTACATCAGGTAAAATATTTATCAATAATATAGATATTACACAAGTAGATAATTATTCGCTCCGTAAAATTGTAGGAGTAGTTCCTCAAAATGTAAATCTTTTTAAAGGTACTATTGCCGAAAATATTGCAATTGGAGATTTTGAACCTGATATGAATCGCATAATGCAAATTAGTATGCAGGTAGGTGTTCAGAAATTTATTGATGAATTACCCCAAGGTTTCTTTACCGATATTGGTGAAAATGGAGTATCACTTTCTGGCGGTCAAAGACAGAAAATAGCCTTTGCAAGAGTGCTTTACCGTGAGCCCGAAATTGTTATTTTGGATGAAGCCACATCCGCATTGGATTCTGAAAGCGAAGACGATATAATGAATGTAGTTCGAAAATTAAAATCGGAAGGAAAAACAATAATTATGATAGCGCACAGATTAAGTACTGTGCTTAATGCCGACGAAATAGTGGTAATGGAAAAAGGCAAGGTAATAGAAAGTGGAACACATAAGAAACTGTTTGAATCTAAAGATAAATACTATGATTTATGGCAAAAACAGATGCCAAGTTTATTAAATTCTAATTCTGAATAATAAAATGAGATTTATTATTTTTCAAATATTGTTTGTTATATTGTTTTTGCAATCATCGTATTCACAGAATATGAAACTGGAGGATTGCATTGAAAACGCATTTTTAAATAGAGTAGAACTCAAAAAACAAGAAAATCAACACTCCTACTATCAAAACAATTATCAATATTCAAAATATGAATTATTGCCATCGGTAAATAGCCGTATAGACTTTAATTTTACAGGTAAAAAAACTTACTACCAAAATCAAGGAGGTTACCGCTTTCAAAATAATGAAAATGGACAATGGAATATTTCCTCAAATCTGGTTCTGTTTAATGGCTTCCAAACTATCAACAAAATTAAACAAAGCAAGACCCTTATCTCAAGAAATACAACCTATACTCAGAGTATAAAAAACAATATTAAGCTTGAAGTAATAAAAGCATATTATAGTCTATTGATGGCACAAGAAAATATTATTATTACAAAACAGGCAATAGAAGTAACAAATCAGCAAATTGCTTATATTCAAATAGCTGTGGATGGCGGCAATACTTCCGAAATAGATTTATTGGAAGTAAAAGCACAGTTAGAAAAAGAAAAAAGCTTTTATATTTCTTCCATGAAAGAAATGGAAACTGCCCGAATAAAACTCAAAAAGAGTATCAATTATACTGATACTAATTCTATCGAAATAAGGTCAGTATTTTTAAAAAATACTATTTCTAAACAAATAAATTCAGATTCAATATATTTCCTAGCAATCAATCAATTGCCTGAATTTAAGATGGCTACTTATGATTCATTATACTGGCAATTTGCAATAAAACAAATTAAAGCTCAATATTTACCATATCTAACAGGGAATGCAAGTGTGGCAACATATTATAATCGTAATTCAATAGATGTTTCTAGTATTAATAAGAAATATAGAGCTAATAATCAGCTAGAAAATAATCTGAATCATCAAGTGGGACTGTCGTTAATAATCCCCATTTATAGCAAGCATAAAACTAAAATTCAACAATTGGATAAAGAAAAGCAATTGAAGGATGTGAACTTGGATAAAGAGCAATTATATAAAAATATTTACTTTGAAATAGAGCAGCTTTGTAAAGAAACACAACGTCAGCAGGAGAAAATACAAACAATTGAAAAGCGGCTAAAATATTATACTACAATTTACAGTATGAGAGCTGAGCAATATAAACAGGGAGTATTATCAATCAACGATTTATTAATTGCAGATACCAATAAAAAGAAAACAGAATTGAATTTATCTTATGAAAAATACACTTTGTTATATAAACTAAAGATAATTGATTTTTATAGTGGAAAAATATGAAACGAACATGACATATTTTAATCATAATCCAGATTGTTATTGTAAGATTCTAATGGCATGATTAAAATATTGCTATGTGAGTTCGATATCACCGAATTAATAAATTTTAAAAATATCAATTTAATTCCCTCGCCAAAGCAACCATACACATTGCTTGTCCGCACAAAAAGCCCTCGCAAAACCAAAGCCAAGCAAAGAGTATGTCTGCTCCAACGCAAAGAAGCCCAGCAGACAACACACGATATGCTCCATGCCTAATTTAATGTAAGCGGAACGTTTATTCTTATTAGATTAGCCTCTTAGAATAATTAATAATTTAAGCAATGAAAACGGCACGTAGCATATCGCCAACCGTTCATAATCAGCTAAAAAAGGCCAATGCAAATTGAGGCAAAGCAAGCCGA
>JAOZPM010000140.1:0-6787 GCA_029932765.1 Bacteroidales bacterium
CAGGAATTGAGCCAGTTTTTATGGTTAGTTATATGCGTCGTCGTAAGGTTAATCCTAACGATTTAGCAGTTAATGTTGCGTATATTGATGAAGTAGGAGATAGCTGGGAAGAGTTTGTGGTTTTTCATCATAAATTTGAAACTTGGCTTACTGCAAATGGATATGATATTACCGAAGTAAGAAAATATAATAAAGAACAACTTGACGAATTAGTTGCAAAGTCGCCATATTATGGAGCAATGGCTAATGATGTTGACTGGGTTCAGAAGGTTAGAATGCAAGGTGCTGTGCAGAAATGGGTTGATCATTCAATATCGGTAACAGTAAATGTACCTAATGATGCTAAAGAAGAGCTTATTGGTAAAATTTATGAAGAGGCTTGGAAATCTGGCTGCAAAGGAATGACTGTATATCGCGATGGAAGTCGCTCGGGAGTTCTTGTTAGCAACGAAGAGAAAAAAGAGCAAAATACTAATGATGAGTTTAAAGAAACATTAGCGCCATCGCGTCCTAATACTTTGGATGCAAATATTATCCGTTTTCAGAATAGTAAAGAGAAATGGGTAGCAGTTGTTGGTATATTAAAAGGAAGACCTTACGAAATATTTAGTGGTAAAGCAGAGGATTTCTTTGTGGCAAACTATGTGGAAGAGGCCTTTATTGTAAAAAGTAAAACAGAGAAAGGTAAAACTCGCTACGATTTAGAGTATGAAGATAAAGATGGATATATGCAAGTATATAGAGGCTTATCGCGTACTTTTGATAAGGAGTATTGGAATTATGCAAAATTAATCTCAGGAATTCTGCGCCATGGAATGCCCCTTCCTTTTGTAGTAGATGTTGTAAGCTCATTGAGCTTCGAAACAGAAACTATTAATACATGGAAAACGGGTATTGTTAGAGCACTTAAGAAATTTATTCCTGATGGAGCAAAAGCTGCAAAGTCGCAGAAATGCCCTGAATGTGGCTCCGAAGGATTGGTTTATAAAGAAGGTTGCTTATCTTGTAATGACTGTGGTTACTCTAAGTGTGGGTAATTTAAGAGTGAAGAGAGAAGAGAGAAGGGAGAAAGGTGAAGTCCCGATAACTATCGGGAGAAGTTAAGATAGCTATTGGAAGAACAGATAAGCACTTCTCCTTTCACTATTATAAACTTATATAAAAAAGGCTTGCATTTAATGTGAGTCTTTTTTTTATTGTATTTTTTATAATTCCAATGCAATAATTCCATATTTTTGTTTTAAATTATCAATTATTATATGAGTTTAGAAAATAATATAGAAAAATATAGGGAGCTACGTAATAAATACAATAGTTTTACCTATAAAACATACGAGTATAAGATAAAAGAAGATGGTTTATATCTAGAGTTCGAATTTTTAATTGACGACTTTGTTGAGTTTAATCCCAGTTTAGTAATACCAAATAATATTTTCGTTGATTTTACTAGAGTTTCTACTTCGTTTTTAAGTCAAATGGCTTTTAATATAGGAATGGTGGAACTTATTAGTTATTGGAAAGCTATATGCCCTAAAGAGGTACATATACTGCCATATAATTTGGATGAATATCAGCTTAAATTCTGGAAGAAAGTTTATTTTAATGGCTTGGGAGAATTCTATTATTTAAATGGAATAAATACTTCTCAGGAAGAGTTTATGACTCTAATTCCTGATAATGAAGCCAGAAAACTTAAACCAGAGAAAATAGAAGTTGATAATGCTAGTATTATTCCGGTGGGCGGTGGCAAGGATAGTGTTGTTAGCTTGGAGCTATTAAAAGAGCATGGCGAAAACCTAGCTTTAATTATGAATCCAAGGGGTGCAAGTACTGCAACTGCTGATATTGGCGGTTTGGATAAAAAGACAATAGTTGTTAAAAGATTTCTAGATACTAAATTATTGGATCTAAATACTAAGGGCTTTTTGAATGGGCATACACCATTTTCTGCATTATTGGCATTTGTAAGTGTATTAGCAGCAGGTATTGCTGGTAAAAAATATATTGCTTTATCAAACGAATCTAGTGCTAATGAACCAACAATTGCTGGTACAAATGTAAATCATCAATATTCTAAATCAATTGAATTTGAGTCCGATTTTAGAGATTATATTGAGAAATCCATAACTAGCGATATTAAATACTTTTCGCTATTGCGCCCAATGAGTGAGCTGCAA
Organism: Bacteroidales bacterium; assembly: GCA_029932765.1. Classification (GTDB taxonomy): domain Bacteria; phylum Bacteroidota; class Bacteroidia; order Bacteroidales; family UBA1556; genus UBA6267. Next base: position 2,178 of record JAOZPM010000140.1, read on the forward strand.
ATTGCATCTATTTTTACCAAAAGCAGAAAATACTTTGCCGATTTTAGAAGTTGTAATGTTGGTAGTAAAAATAATATTTGGTGCGGCGAATGTTCCAAATGCTTGTTTACCTTTATTATTATTTCGCCATTTCTTAAGCCAGAGGTTGTTGAAGGTATTTTCGGGGAGAATCTCTTGAATAAAGAATCGCTTCGTCAATATTTTGATGAACTTACAGGTGTTGCTTCTGAAAAACCTTTTGAATGTGTTGGTACTATTGACGAAGTTAATGATGCACTTTGTATGACAATAGAAATGTATAAGGATATGGAATTGCCATTACTACTTAATGACTTTGTGAGTAAGTATAAAGTTAAGAAATGTAGTAGTATTGATAAGGATAATTTATTGAAAACCATTGAGACTGAACATTTTGTTGAAGAAGAATTCCTAAAATTAATAAAAGAGCAACTTCAAATTGATGAATAATTCATTAACTATATTAAGTGATTTTATTAAAAATAAATCTATTGTATTATTAGGTTTTGGAAAAGAAGGGCAATCTACCTATCGTTTTATTAGAAGTTATTTTCCGCAGATGCATATTTGCATTGCTGATGGTAATGAGGCCATAGGAGAGCATGGATTGCTAAAATGTGATGATAATATTAGTTTTGAATTGGGAGAGGACTTTTTAAATAATATTGCAGAATTTGATATTGTTTTCAAATCCCCAGGAATTAGCTTTAAAAATTATATAGTTCCACTCAATCAAATAATTAGCTCTCAAACAGAACTATTTTTCAGACTATATTCTAGTCAAATAATTGGTGTAACAGGCACTAAAGGTAAGAGCACAACTGTGAGCTTATTGTACCATATTCTCTCAAAACTTGGAAAAGACACTTTATTAATAGGAAATATTGGAACTCCTGCTTTAGATGTTACACATTTAATAAAAGAAAAAACAATATTGGTATATGAGTTATCGTCTCATCAGCTTGAGTTTGTAAGTGCTTCTCCGCATATTTCTATTTTGCTTAATCTTTATCAAGAGCATTTAGACCATTACTCATCGTATCACGATTATAGATTTGCAAAATGGAATATATCTAAATTTCAGAATGTAAATGATACTTTCATTTATTGCTCCGACGACGAACAGATTGCTGAAGATATGAAATTGCAGAAGATTAATGCCAAATCTTTATGTTATGGTTTTAATAATAAGTCTTATATCTCTTATTATAATAATAAGCTGATAGTTAATGGAGAAAAGCTTAAGGAGTTTGATATTAAGGAATTTAAACTACTTGGTGAACATAATATTTATAATCTAATGGCAGTGCTTTTGGCATGTAGCTCATTAGGATTGGATATTGAAGAATGTTTGCATGCATCATATAGTTTTAATGGTTTGCCACATAGAATTGAATTTGTAGCTACTAAAAAAGGAATTAAGTTCTATAATGATTCAATTGCAACAATTCCCCAAGCAACCATAAAAGCTATTGAGAGCATTGATGATGTTGATACATTAATTCTTGGTGGTTTTGATAGAGCTATAGCTTACTCGGTACTTGTTGAATACCTAACTTCTTTTCGCCCATTGAACCTTTTATTAGTTGGTAAAGTAGGAGATAGCTTGTTCGATGCTTTAGATAAATCCAATTATAAAGGTAAATTAATAAAGCTAAATAGCTTTAACGATATTATAAGTAAAGCAATAGAATATACTGCAATTGGAAAATCCTGCCTTTTGTCGCCAGCAGCTTCTAGCTACGATTCTTTCAAAAACTTTGAAGAAAGAGGAGATAAATATAAAGCTCTTATTAACACCATTTAATCTCGGTAATTAGACAAATTACTATGTTTACATGTATTAATTATAAGATATATAATTCATATTTTATTATTAATTATTAAGAATCTAGTTGTCGATTATATATTAATAAATAGTAAGTTTGCGAACATTAAAAATATAAACCAAAAACACATAAATAATGATAATTAAGAATTATTCAAAAGTATTATTGGCATTCATTGCAGTAGCATTTTTTATGACTTCATGTGATAATAATAAAGGTCAATTTCCAGGTTATACTAAATCAGATGATGGACTTTATTTTAAGTTCCATGTAGAGGGTAGCGATACAACAACTGCACAAATAGGTGATCTAATATCTACTTATATGGATTATCGTACTGCCGACACAATTTTTAATTCTACACCAGCAGGTGCACCATTCGATCTTCCATTAATGGAATCGACTTATAAAGGTGATGTATTTGCAGCATTAGCAATGATGCACTCAGGTGATAGTGCTACATTTATGATAAATGCAGATTCATTTTTTATGTTGACTGTTGGCGCTCCCCGCCCAGAGTTTCTTGATAGTAATTCATACTTCTTTCTTGATATAAAGGTTTTAGATATTAAAACTCAAGCAGAGCTTGATAAAGAGAGAATGGAAATGACTAAAGAGATGACTGCTGCTGAAATAGGACTTATTGAAGGTTATATTGCTAATAATAAGTTAACAATACAACAAGATCCTAGTGGAATTTATTACTCAAAACAAAAAAGTGGTAAGGGTAAAATGGCTGCTGCAGGTACTTTTGCAAAAATTAGTGTTAAAGCAAGAGCTATAGGTGCTAATACTGATTTTATTGATACTAAAGGCGAGGCTTTTGACTATGAAGTTGGAACTGGCCAATTGGGAATAGGATTTGAGACAGGTCTTGTGAAAATGAAAGAAGGCGATAAAGCAACAATGATTATTCCTTTTGGTTTAGCTTGGGGTGCTACAGGTATGGCTCAAGCGGGTGTTGCTCCTTATGCAACATTAGTTTTTGATGTAGAGCTTGTTAAAGTTAGTTCTAGAGAAGAACTTGAGGCTAATAAAATGAAAGAAGCTAAGACCTCTCAAGCAAAAAGCGCTGTTGAATTAAATAAGTATCTGAAGAGCAATAATGTTACTGCTACACCTACTGCTTCTGGTTTATACTATATAGAGGCTGTTGCAGGAAGTGGCAAACAAGCTGTTGCTGGCAAAAAAGTAAAAGTACATTATACAGGAACATTACTAGATGGTACTAAGTTTGACTCTTCTGTAGATAGAGGTGAGCCATTTGAGTTTACTCTTGGTCAACGCGAAGTTATTGCTGGCTGGGACGAAGGTATTGCTCTTATGAAAGAAGGTGGTAAAGCAAAATTAATTATACCTTCTGATTTAGGATATGGCCCTCGTGGTTCAGGTCCAATTCCACCTAATTCTATTCTAATATTTGAAGTAGAATTAATAGAAGTTATTGACTAATTAGTGTTGATAATATTGAGGTCCTGAAATAGCTTTTATGGTTATTTCAGGATTTTTTTTGTTATTTTTGCAGCCATTAATTTGTGTTTTATATAAGCCAAATTAGTAAATCTAATAATTATAAATAATTAATTGTAAAATGAATAAAGTATTAAGTCTCGTCTTGCTAATTGTATTAGCATCTTGTTCTATCCTTAAGAATGATGGTATAAAAGAAAATAATGAATATACCACTGATAGTGGTTTAAAATACACAATCTATAAGCATCATTCCAATGCTTTAAAAGTAGATTCTGGTGATATGGTGAGTGTTCATTATATTGGTAGTTTGGAAGATAGTACAATATTTGATTCTTCTTACGACCGCAATCAGCCAATAACATTTAAGGTAGGCACAGGACGTGTAATTAAAGGCTGGGATGAAGGTCTTACATATTTATATAAAGGTGATTCTGCCGTATTAGTAATTCCTTCGGATATTGCATATGGCGCAAGAAGTATGGGTAAAATACCAGCAAATGCAAATCTTAGATTTATTGTAAAGATAGTAGATGTGCAAAAGCCTATAAAACCTTGGAATGTAGTAGGTAAAAAACGAATCTACCTAGAGGATAGCCTTTCGTATGTTATTGTTGAAAAAGGCGAAGGTAATGGAGTAGAGAATGGTGATAAGATTTCTATGCAATATTCTGGATACTTTACCGATTTTAAGAAATTTGATTCTTCATACGACCGTGATAATTCTTTTGATGTAATTATAGGTCGTCATAGAGTAATAAAAGGTTGGGACAAAGGTATATTGGGAATGAAGCTTGGTGAAAAACGTAGGTTATATATCCCGTATCAACTTGCTTATGGCGAGAAAGGTCATAACCCAATTCCTGCAAAAGCAGATCTTATTTTTGATGTTGAATTGGTTAAGCTCCAAAAAGTTGATTATCCTATATTTGATGTATTAGGAAAAGATACTGTAGTGATGGATAATGGCGTTAAGTATATTATTGCTAAAAAAACTGATGGCAAAAAAGTTATGCCTCACGATGTTGTAAGTATTGAATATATTGGTAAGCTAACAAATAATGAAGTATTTGATGCTAGTTTTGATAGAGGTGACAGTCTTACTTTTGAGGTGTCGGCTAATAAAGTAATTAAAGGCCTTGACTCAGGAATGTTAGAAATGAAAATAGGAGAGGAATATCGTTTTATAATTCCTTATGAGCTTGCTTATGGCGAAGAGGGAAGAGAGCCTGTTATTCCTGCTAAATCAACCTTAATATTTGATGTTCGTTTATGTAGCAAAGAAGATGCAAA